>CAZLYM010000049.1:5024-22068 GCA_964563475.1 uncultured Pirellulaceae bacterium | reverse complement strand
TTGTTGAGGATGCCATGGACAGCTTCGGGAACGTCGTCAAAATCGTCTTCGCGATACGGCGGTGTCGTCAGCGATTTAGGATCGTACATACCTAGGTATTTCAGTGGAACATGCCATGGCGTATGCGGCCGAAGAAATCCAACCATGAATCAAACGCGGATTCGGTCTGGAAGACGTAAAAAAAGGCGTAGGCTATTGCACGGTGTGATCCTTCGATCAGCCATACAATCGGTATCTTCGACACGTTCGTTCCGTGACCGGCTCATTCGCAAGCCGGTTCGATAAACGAAGCCGAAGAGTCTGATTCTCGCGTGTTGCGATCTATGTTTTGGCATTCGTTATATCCTGACTGCCAAAACTGATTTCGCACCGATCCGCCATGCGTTCGCTAGTATTCTCCCTGACCCTGCTACTCAGCTCTTTTCTGCTATTCTTGGTACAACCCATGATTGGCCGCATGTTGCTGCCATCGCTCGGTGGGACTCCGGCGGTTTGGAATGGCTGCATGTTGTTTTTTCAAGCAGCTTTGCTGGCCGGCTACGCGTGGGCTCATTACGGTCCGCCCAAGCTTGGCGTCAAGAATCATTTGCTGGTCCACCTGTTTCTGCTGGCGGCAGTCTGTTGCCTGCTGCCGATGAAAATCGTGGACAGCTGGGCTGCTCCGGTTGATTCCAATCCAATGTTCTGGCTACTGGGCCAACTGACGCTGTGCGTTGGGCTACCTTTCTTTGTGATCAGCAGCAGTGCACCCTTGCTGCAACGCTGGTTCAGTTTGTCTGCATCCGAAACAGATCAGGGCAGTGAGCCTTGGTTTTTATATGCGATCAGTAATTTTGGGTCTTTGGTGGCGTTGATCAGTTACCCGTTCGTCTTTGAACGAATCATGGGGCTAACCAATCAGGGAATTTTTTGGGCGAGTGGCTTTTTACTGCTAACTTGCATGTTCGCCAACTGTGCCTGGTACACACTGAGAAACGCTCGCCCTGAAGTACTCACGCGACCTCGAACAAAGACGCACACGGCTCCGCTGTCGTGGAATCAACGAGTTCGCTACATCGTGCTGGCAGCGATTCCATCGAGCCTAATGCTGGGTGTGACGACCATCGTCTCGACCGACGCCGGATCATTTCCTTTGATGTGGAGCATTCCACTCGCCTTGTACCTGATCACGTTCATCCTTGTCTTTGCAAAACGCCAACTGCTTCCGCACCGCTGGATCGTCCGCGCGACACCGTTTTTCTTGCTGGCGATGCCTTTGGTCATGACGATCGACCTAGGCGACAATCCGGCACTGATGATTGCGGCTCATTTCGCAGTGTTCTTTGTCGTCGCAATGGCGTGCCACGGCGAGATGGCTCGGTTGCGACCTCCGGTCGAACAACTGACCGAGTTCTACTTGATGATGAGCATCGGGGGTGTGGTCGGCGGAGCATTCAATTCGCTGCTGGCACCTGTCCTATTCAACTCGATCCTCGAATATCCCATCGTGCTGATTGCGGCCAGCCTAGTATTGCCAGCGTGGCGAGAGATTGCTGACGGACAGAACTCGACGGACCGCTCACCGGCTCCGTCGTGGTTGAGCATCGAAAAAATTTGGGCCGTACCGGTGGCGCTGTTGGTATTACTGTCAGGCGTGTGGGCATTCGAATACTCACTGCTGACGCTGTTCCGACCGTTGGTGATGTTGCTCGGTTTTGCGGTCCCGGCTGCCGTGTGCATTCTGCTGGCTCGATCGCCTCGACGCTTCGTTCCCTGCTATGCACTGCTACTGCTTGGCTATCCGTTTATCCATGTCAATCACGACGTCACACTGAAGCAACGCGGTTTCTTTGGCGTGAACGAAATCGCGACTGTTGGTGAATTCCGAACCTTGATCAATGGGCGGACTCAGCATGGCATGCAACGTATTGAAGAAACAGAGAATCCACTGCCGTTAAGTTACTATCACCCAGACGGTCCAGTCGGTGACTTGTTCCGCCAATTTGGAGATCAACAAAATCGAATCGGCGTGGTCGGTTTGGGCGTTGGTACGATCGCAGCTTATGGGCAGGCCAACCAACAACTCGATTTTTACGAGATCGATCCGATCGTGTACCAGATGGCCAGCGACGAGAATTACTTTTCCTATCTGAGCTCCGCCCGTAGCGACGTTGAAGTCATTCTTGGCGATGCGAGAGTTCAATTGGACGCTCGACGCAAACGAATGAGCCGGTTGACCAACGTTGCTTGGCGTCCCAATTCGAATGAAACCCAAACGAAAAACCGTCTCTACGGCATGATGATTCTAGACGCCTTTGGGAGCGATTCGGTTCCGATCCATTTATTGACAGAGGAAGCCGTTGAATTGTATTTGGACTCACTGGATGAGAATGGTTTGCTCGCGATTCACATTTCCAGCAAGTTCATGAACTTTATTCCTGTCGGTGCAGCGCTCAGCCAGCATTTCGGATTGCACTCGGCCGTCCGGACCGACGCCCAGCTGACCCAAGCCGACCGACAGTCCGGCCGATCCGCTAGTCGGTATATGATTTTTTCACGTGATAAGGAAACGATCGATCGTTTCCTTGATCTGGAAAATGGCTGGCAACCACTGAAATCGGATCGACCGGTTCACTGGACGGACGAACACGCCAATATCCTAGACGTGATGATCTGGTAAGGTATCAATCAGCTACTGGTTGCCGTTCTATCGAATGCGAACTACGATTCTTTGTAGTTAGTGGTTGTTTCTTGATTCTTTCTGCAAGAGAACCGTATGATCATCGGAGCTATCAAGGAATCGTTGCCGGGTGAACGGCGAGTCGCAGCGACGCCTCAGTCAGTCGCGAAACTAATCAAGCTGGGTTACGACGTTGTGGTCGAATCTGGTTGCGGGATTACAGCGAATTTTCCTGACTCGTTGTATGTCAAAGCAGGTGCCGAGGTCCTAAACGATCAAGCCAGCGTGCTTGGCCGCAGCGACATCACGGTCAAAGTTACTCCGCCTCAAACGGATGAGATCAACAGCCTTCGTGAAGGCTCGACGCTGATCAGCTTCATTGTGCCCGCCAAGAATGAGGAAGCGATCGGCCAACTGCGTCGCAGAAACGTGACGACGCTGGCCATGGACCGCGTGCCGCGAATCTCACGCGCTCAGAAATTTGACGCGCTCAGCTCGATGGCCAACATCGCAGGTTATCGAGCGATCGTGGAGGCGGCAAACGAGTTCGGCAGTTTCTTCACGGGGCAAATCACAGCTGCGGGAAAGATTCCTCCAGCAAAGGTCATGGTGATCGGTGCAGGCGTCGCCGGGCTGGCTGCGATCGGCACCGCAAAAAGCTTGGGGGCAATCGTGCGAGCCTTTGACACTCGGCTGGCAGTCAAGGAACAAGTCCAAAGCATGGGTGCGGATTTTCTGGAACTGGAGTTCGAGGAGTCGGGAGAAGGGGAGGGCGGTTACGCGAAAACGATGAGCGACGAGTTCATTGCGGCGGAGATGCAACTGTTTGCCGAACAGGCGAAAGAAGTTGACATCATCGTCACGACGGCTTTGATCCCCGGGAAACCTGCTCCGAAACTGATCACCGAAGAAATGGTCAAGGCGATGAAGCCTGGCAGCGTGATTGTTGACTTGGCAGCAGAAAACGGAGGCAACTGCGAACTGACCAAGCCTCACGAAAAAGTCGTCCGGCATGACGTGACAATTATTGGCTACACGGATTTACCCAGTCGCCTACCGACTCAATCTTCCAATCTTTATGCAAATAACATTGTCAATCTACTGACCGACATGACGCCCGAGAAAGACGGGCAGCTGGTCGTTGATATTGACGACACGGTCGTGCGAGCCGTGCTGGTAACCAAAGATGGCGAGGTCACATGGCCGCCGCCGAAGATCGACAATCCGTCGCCCACGCCTCCGAAAACGCCGTCGGTTCCGGCCGACGCAGCGATTCAGGCCGCCAAGCCTAATCCGAGCAGTCACTGGATGTGGACCTGCATCGCGGCGGTGGTTGGCCTTGGATTACTGTGGTTGATGGGAGCTTATGCACCCAGCGAATTCGTTTCTCACTTTACGGTTTTCGTGCTGGCCTGCTTTGTGGGGTGGCAACTTGTGTGGAACGTGACGCCCGCCTTGCATACTCCTTTGATGAGTGTCACCAATGCGATCAGCGGAATTATCGTCATCGGAGGAATGTTACAAATGGCGACGCCTTGGTACGACATGACCTCGTTGCTTGCGGCAATGGCGGTCCTAATCGCGACGATCAATGTCGCCGGAGGTTTTCTGGTGACTCACCGAATGCTAGGCATGTTCAGGAAGCAGGACTGATCGAAATGGAAAGCATGTCTCAACTTGCATGGCTCATCGCGGCCGTTTGCTTCATCCTCAGCCTAGGCGGACTGAGCCAGCACTCGACCGCCCGACGAGGAAATATTCTCGGTATCATCGGCATGACGCTGGCGATTCTGGCTGCGTTGTTCAGTGACAAGATCAGTGGCGGTTACGTGCTGCTTATTGTGGCGTTGATCGTGGGCGGCGTCGGTGGCTCGATTCTTGCAACGCGAGTCGAAATGACTGCGATGCCTCAACTGGTCGCGATCTTGCATAGTTTTGTTGGATTGGCCGCAGTGCTGGTGGGCTTGAGCGTTTTCCTAGCTGACTGGCATCTGGTTGAGCCAACCAATGATGCGGGTGACGTTGTTAAAGCAATAGTGGGACCGGATTTAATCCATCGCATCGAAATCTTTATTGGTATTTTCATCGGCGGTCTTACGTTTACTGGCAGCGTGATCGCATGGGGCAAGTTGGAAGGAAAAATCAGCAGCACTCCGTTAATGATTCCCGGACGGCATTGGATCAATCTTGGCATGCTGATCGTTTGCGTCTTGTTGGGCTGGTGGTTTCTACAAGCCACATCATTTGGCGCCACAATGACGGCTCTCTTGCTGATGCTAATCATTTCCTTCATCTTTGGGGCTCACCTAGTAATGGCCATTGGCGGTGCGGACATGCCGGTCGTCGTTTCGATGCTCAACAGCTACAGCGGTTGGGCGGCAGCGGCAACAGGTTTCATGCTGTCCAACGATCTGTTGATTATCACCGGAGCTTTGGTCGGCAGCAGCGGCGCAATTCTCAGCTACATCATGTGCAACGCGATGAACCGTTCATTCCTGAGCGTCATCCTAGGCGGTTTTGGAGCCGACAGCGGATCGGGCGGTCCAGGCATCGATCGGGGCGAGCAAACCTATACCTCGACTTCTGCCGAAGACGTCGCGCAGATGCTTCGCGACGCCAAGGAAGTCATTGTCGTTCCCGGTTACGGCATGGCGGTCGCTCAGGCTCAACATCCAATTCACGAGATCACCGAATTGTTGCAGAAGAACGGCACTCGCACCCGATTTGCCATTCATCCGGTTGCCGGTCGACTTCCCGGGCACATGAACGTGTTACTGGCCGAGGCGCGGTTGCCGTACGATTTGGTGCTTGAGATGGACGAGATCAACGAAGACTTCCCGGACACGGATGTTGTGCTGGTCGTCGGAGCCAATGATATCGTCAATCCAGGAGCCCTCGATGACCCCTCGAGCCCCATCTACGGCATGCCAGTCCTAGAGGCATGGAAGGCGCAGCAAGTAGTCGTTTTCAAACGTTCCATGGGATCGGGTTACTCGGGCGTCGACAACCCACTGTTCTACAACGACAACACCGACATGCTCTTCGGTGACGCTAAACAAAGCGCCGATGATATATTGCAAGCGCTGCGGCAGTGAGAATCGATCACGCTTTTACATTGACGCAAATCGAAGAGCTTACTCAGACGCCCGGTGATCGCGAATCGCCTGTCGCAAGTGCAAACGGCACTCGGTGAAGAATTCCTGAAAGTCCTCACGCTGGTAGTCGGGATAAGTCCAACGACTGCCGTGCCATTGTTTGGCTCGATAGTGCAGCGTGACTTCGGCATAGATACCGTTTTGCAGATAGATGCGATGGTCTCGATCTTTGGTGGTGACCAGCACGAGCTTCGCTTCGGTGATGTAGCCCGGATCAATGTTAACCGGGCGCTCCTCCGAATGATCGCTGGCAGTGGCGTATGCTGCTTCCAAGTCGTTTGAAACATGCTTGGTGTTGGCGATGTTTCCCGAATCAAAGAGTGTCTGGTAGGCAAGGAATTGCTTCTTCAAATCGGTGCCCATCGATTCGGTGTAAAAACTCGTTTCCGTGAAGTCGAAGATGGGGCTCTTGAGCACAACCGGTCCCCACTGTGATTGCGTCTGTTCGGTCGTCCATTCAAAAGCGTCAGCGTTGCGACTGGTGACGGCAGCGATCAGCAGAACCGGACGAGGTTGTTCAATTTTTCCCATTGGCTCAATGGCAGCGGGCCGGCGAATCTGCCGTCGCACCGTGACTCCGAGGTTTTGGTTTTATCTGAATCCCCAGACTTAAGTCTGGGGCTACAACCTGTCGTCGCAGTGCGACTAGTTACTCTAGTATGACTTCGCAAAAATGCCTTTGGTGGCCGTGGGTTTCCCGGTAAAGATACAGGTACCAGAAGCTTCCTCCTGATCGACAGGAATGCATCGCGGAGTGACCTTGAGTGGCTTGAGCATTTCGTCGACTTCCGGACAGTCGATAAAGTAACACTCGGCGAAACCGCCATGAATCTCGGGCTTCTTCTGATTCTTCGGAGTAAAGTACTTCTTAAAATCTTCGAACGAGTCAATCGTTTTGGTGTTCTCTTGTCGCATCGCAAGGGCTCGGTCGAACAAGCCTTGCTGAATTTCGGTCAATGTACCCACGACCGAATCGACAAACTCCGCTCGCGTCATCCCGCTGGATTTCGGTTGATCGCGACGGCCGACGAACACGCTGTCTTTGGCGATATCACGAGCCCCCACCTCAACGCGAACGGGAACACCCCGTTTGATATGGTGCCACTTCTTTTCACCACCGCGCAGGTCACGATCATCGATCAAGACACGCAATCGGTCTTCGCCGTATCGCTGGGCCTTCAAATCGGCTTCCAGTGATTGGCAAAACTCCATCACTGAATCACGTTCATCGTCATTCTTGATGATCGGCAGAATCACGATTTGTTTTGGAGCCAATTTTGGAGGCAACACCAAACCATCGTCATCGCTATGCGTCATGATCAACGCACCAACTAAACGCGTTGAAACGCCCCACGATGTTGTCCAAGCAAATGATTCGCCACCGTCTTTGTTTTGAAACTTGATCTCTTGAGCCTTTGAGAAGTTCTGCCCAAGGAAATGCGACGTCCCTGCCTGCAACGCTTTGCGATCCTGCATCATGGCCTCGATCGAGTACGTGATGTCGGCACCCGGGAAACGCTCGCCCGCCGTTTTTTCACCTTTGACCACTGGCATCGCCATGTAGTTTTCGGCGAAGTCCGCGTACACATCCAGCATCGTACGCGTTTCGTCCATGGCCTCTTCTTTGGTGGCGTGAACCGTGTGGCCTTCCTGCCAGAGAAACTCTGCGGTTCGCAAAAACAAACGAGTCCGCAATTCCCAGCGAACCACATTGGCCCACTGATTGATCTTCAGCGGCAGGTCACGATACGACTGCACCCATTTAGCAAACACCGAACCGATAATCATCTCGCTGGTCGGGCGGACGATCAGAGGCTCTTCCAATTTACCCGCCGGCACTAGTCCGCCATCAGGACCGGGCTCAAGGCGATGATGGGTCACCACGGCACACTCTTTGGCGAAGCCGTCGACGTGCTCAGCTTCTTTTTCAAGAAACGATTTAGGAATAAACAAAGGAAAGTAGGCATTTTCATGACCTGTTTCCTTGAACATCACATCCAGCTGACGCTGCATGTTCTCCCAGATGCCGTAGCCCCATGGCTTGATCACCATACAGCCTCGGACGGGCGAGTTCTCAGCCAGATCGGCGGCCTTCACCACCTGCTGATACCATTCGGGATAGTCTTCAGTTCGTGTCGGAGAGATTCCGGTTTTTGCCATGTCTAGAACGCTTTGCCGTTGTGCCCTTGAATTAAATCGTTACGCTCATATCCTACCCCTTACGCCGGTCCAACAGAACCAGCCAACCGACGCCCAGCGTCTATTCTTGCCTCGAATCTTCCAACCACAATTGCTCACTTATGGCCCGAAAATACGTCCGCGAACTAACCGATGGCGAAGCCGTCGATCAAGTGTTTCTGGCTTCGGAAAAGCAGCTCCGTACCAACCGCAATGGCAACCTCTACCTGCAAGTACGCCTAAGCGACAAAACGGGCTCCTTGACCTCGATGTTGTGGAACGCTCATCAGCGGCATTATGACTGCTTCGAAAACGGTGACTACCTTAATGTAAAAGGGACCTCCCAAGTCTTCAACGGAAACATGCAGGTCCTAGCCAAGGAAGTCGCCAAGGTTAGTTCGTCCGACGTTGACGAGGCAGACTTTATCACGCTGTCCGATGGGGTCGTCGAGAGCATGTTGGCACGAGTCGCCGAGCTACTTCGCTCGATATCCGATTCCAATTTGCTAACGCTGGCGGAATGCTTCCTAATCGATGAGACCTTCATGAAAGGCCTCCGCAGTGCACCGGCGGGCGTCAAAAACCACCACGCATACCGAGGCGGACTGCTGGAGCATGTGCTTTCGCTGATGGAAGTTGTCACGCTGATCGCTCCACGGTACCCAGACCTGAACGCAGACAAGCTGTTGATGGGAGCCTTCCTGCACGACATCGGGAAGATCCGCGAACTGACGTACGAACCGGATCTGGGCTACAGCACCCAGGGCCAACTCTTGGGGCACTTGGTCCAAGGCGTGACGATGCTCAACGAAATGGTCGCTCAGGCGGAAAAACAGTCGGGCGAGAATTTTCCGGAAGATCTCGCGAACCAATTGCGCCACATGATTGTCTCACATCATGGAACGCAAGAATTTGGCAGCCCCAAGGTCCCAATGACTCTCGAAGCAATCGCGCTTCACCATCTGGACAATCTGGACGCCAAACTGCACAGCGTAAAGCAATTGATTGCCGACGACGTGAACACGGATAGTCCGTGGACGGTCTACCATCCATCGCTTGGCCGAAAACTCTACAAAGGTTGAAAATCGGTAGTTCAGGCAAACCCCTGACACGAATTTTCCCTGAAACGGCCTCCAATCGGCTCCGATCTTACCGCTTTCTGGTTCACAGTTGGCGTTCTCTGATCGAGTGGCCGCTCGTATCTAAAGCCCCGAATCTCCGTGCGCACGGCGGCTTTGAGTAGCATTTTCGCGCACCCCCACTTAAACTTTCTCTATGAACCAATCTATCAATATCGAAAAACTAATCTTGGAACTTGTGCTGGCAGATAACTACCAGCCTCTCAAACCCAAAGCCATTGCCAAAAAGCTGGAACTGTTGGAGGACGAAAAAAAAGTCCGACGAACGATCCGGAAGCTAGTCAAAGCCGGCCGCATTGCCTTTGGAGACAAACACCAAGTCATCAAACCGAAGACAAAAACTAAGGGTGGAAAAAGAAAATCAGATTCCGCCGAAGCGTCATTTGGCGAAGGAGTCTTTCCTCCAGAAGCCAATCCGTTTCCACTCCACAGCAAATCGAACCCCAAAGCAAAAACGAAGGCGAAATCAAAAGCCAAGAGTGATGCTGACCCACATTCTGAAACGTCAGCAAAAAAATCGAAAAAGAAAAATCAGGTTGTCGGCATCTTTCGGCGAAACCAAGCCGGCTTCGGATTTGTGACACCGCTTGAATCGGTCGTCATCGATCGCTCCGAGGACATTTTCATCCCTCGCAGCAAAACGCTCGACGCGGCCGACCGAGACACCGTCACCGTGCGAATCTCTAAACCTCGCCCCGGCGATCGTTCGGATCGAATGAGTGGCCGGATTCTCGATGTCGTCGATCGACACACGCATCGCTTTGTCGGAACCTATCGGGAATCCGGAAACTATGGCGTTGTCGTCGTAGACGGAGGCGAATTTGACTCGGCCATTCTGGTCGGGGACGCCGGCGCCAAAAACTGCCGGATCGAAGACAAGGTCGTGGTCGAGATGGTCCACTTTCCGTCTCCCAACGAACCGGGCGAAGGCGTCATCGTCGAAGTCCTTGGTGCGCGTGGTGAACCGGGCGTCGACACCAAAATGGTCATCCGTGAATTCGATCTACCGGAAGAATTCCCAGAAGCCGTTCTTGAAGACGCTCGCGAACAGGCCGAGAAATTTGATGAATCGGTCGCAGGCCGTACCGATTTCACCAAAGAAACCGTCATCACGATCGACCCCAAGACTGCACGTGACTTTGACGATGCGATTTCCCTGAAACGGATTGAAAACGGCCACTGGGAACTGGGCGTTCACATCGCCGATGTATCGCACTTCGTGCCGTTTCGATCCAAACTGGACACCGAAGCGTATCTGCGAGGCACCAGCGTTTATCTGCCGGATCAAGTGATCCCGATGCTGCCCGAGATTATCTCGAACAACTTGGCTAGTCTGCAACCAAACCGCGTTCGCTACTGCATGACCGCCGTGATCGAGTTCTCAGAAGCGGGGGTGCCAATCAACACCCAGCTTCACCGCGGCGCAATCAAAAGTGCTCATCGATTCAACTATGAAGAAATCGATGACTACCTAAAAAACGACAAACCGTGGAAAGAGAAACTCGCTCCTGATGTGTTTCGGATCGTCCGCGACATGCACACCTTGGCCATGACCTTGCGAAAACGACGCATGACGGCTGGAGCGATCGACCTGATTCTGCCCGAAGTCAAAATCGATCTGGACGACGATGGAGAAGTCAGCGGCGCTCATACCGTGCAGAACACCGAAAGCCATCAGATGATCGAAGAGTTCATGCTGGCCGCAAACGAAGCGGTCGCACGTCGGCTTGCCGATGAGAAACTCTTCCTCATGCGGCGAGTCCATCCTAAGCCGACCGAGGCCAAGCTGGCAGATTTAACGAAGTTCGTGCGAGAACTTGGCATCGAATGCGACAATCTGGAATCCCGCCACGAGATGAAACGAGTCATCGCGGAGTCAGCAAACATGCCTCAGCGTCACGCGATTCACTTCGCTGTGCTTCGAGCCTTTCAAAAGGCGATTTACAGTCCGGAAGAAATCGGGCACTTCGCACTCAATAGCGAAAACTACTGCCACTTCACATCGCCCATCCGTCGCTATCCGGATTTGATCATTCACCGCATGGTGGGAGATCTGGTCGACGGCAAGAAACCGAAATCCGCCTTCGACACACTGGCAACGCTCGGCAAACACTGTAGCGAGTTAGAAAAGCGAGCGACCGAAGCGGAGCGGGAGTTGATCAAACTGAAGTTGCTCAGCTTCATGGCAAAACGCGTCGGAGAAACAATCAACGCGATCATCACGGGAGTCGAGTCTTTCGGAATTTTCGTGCAGGGCGTAGACATTCCCGCCGAAGGCATGCTGCCCGTCGAAAACCTGCCGCCAGACTCGTACGATTACGATCGAGCCAGCCGAGTGATGTCAGGGTTTGAGGAAGCGAATCAATTCCGCTTAGGCGACACGATTCGCGTCAAAGTTGCCAAAGTCGATCTCGATCAACGATTGCTCGAATACGAAATCGCTGACCGCGTATCAGGGCGAGCCGTGATGCGTCGCGATTCGGCCAAAGGTTCCCGTGGTTCGAGAAACCGCTCGGCATCCAAAAGCTCATCTCCTTCGTCAGCAGCAAAACGCGGGCGAAAACCGAAACGAGACGCGGCTGATCAAGGGCCCAAGCCTCGAAAGCCGAAAGACAAATCAAAGACTAAGACTAAGGCAAAATCGAAAAAGAAATCCACTCAGGCCAAAGCAAAGTCTTCAAAAGCAAAGAAGAAGCGTAAGAGAAAATAGGGACTCAAGAACCCGGACTCGCTACCGACTAAGCTGCAACAGTTGGTCGCGAGCGTGTTTGTATCGTCCGCTCACGTCCGGCGTGGACATTGGCACTCGATAGCGAACCACGCGGGACTGAGGTTCGCGACGAGTTCCATTGTCCGTCCTTGTTGTGTTGCTTGGCGTCGTTTTATTGTTGGGCATTTTGTTGTTTGATAAACCAAGCAACCCGCGGAAGACTGATTCCACACCCGTAGGCTTGGCCGCCTGCTCGACAGATTGCCGCCTCGCCACCAATTGTTGGACTCCGCGTTCGGCACGCACGTACTCGACCGCGCGATCCCGAGCCTCGGAACTGCTGGCAAGATAAACCGGCAACGTGAACGAGCGAATGTTCTCGATAGGTTCCGACCAGAAGCTCGCAACCTTTCGCTCGCCCCGGGCGTGGCATTTCACTCGCAGCAAACCAGCCTGCCAATCACTGGGAACACGAAACGAAACCGACAACTCACGGCTCCCTTCCAGCGTTTCGCGGCGAGAGCGATGAAATCGGAAAAAGGCGCCCGTTCCTCGCTCAACCGTGCCGCTGGCAACCAGCACGTCATGCTGCGGAATCTCGTTGTAATGTATTTTTTTCTCGTCGTGTTTACCGACTTCCGCTTTGGCGGAACCGCCAACGACTCCCAGTTCACCACCATTCAAGCCTAGGTCAAGCGTCGCATTGTGATCTTTTCGTGTTTCCACTCCGATCGTACCATCGATCTTGCTGGTCGTTCGCGTGCGAGGACCAAAATCGACGATCGGATAGTCGGCGTGCTGCCAACTGATGTCGTAGCGAAACTCGTTGACATGGTCTCGATCGGCGGTCCGGATCTCGGTCGTGACGGGAATCAAGACTTGGATTTCCTTCAAGTCGCCTCCGCTGGCATTGGTATCAGTAGCGACAGACGCTTCCACCAAAGACGGCACATCAAAGCGAACAACTGGATCGGCAGCAGTCGCTGCGCTGGCCAGAACAGCGTGAGCGATCAGTATGCTGAAGAGACTAAAGGTCTGAACCGGTCGCCCCCAGCGCCACGCCCGCAACTGCGATTCAGCGCGATCATTGATCCAGACAAGCGGCCGCAACAAAGTGGCTAAGAACTTGGCCTTTCGCACACCAGACGCCTCCGACCTGACGAAATTCGGACGCCATTGCTTTGCGTTCGGATAGGGCTCATTGTCCGGGCAGCCAGAGAAGTTGCCGCAGATGGAATTAATAGAATTGAGCTCAACGATCTGAACGGAGTCTCTGAGACATTCTCCGTCTAGGCATCCCGCTCGTTCGATTGCTCCGAATGGTCCGTACACGCTATCACCTCATGAAAGCAAACCAATCCAGCCACCAACGTCTGTGTTGATGCTACTGAACAAAGAGAGCTTCCATCCTGGATAGCAATATCGGAGGACCAACCTCCGTGTCCCGGCAATGGTACGCAACTGCCGCCAAAAGGGTTCGACTTTTTGCAAAAAGAGATAAATGAGGCGTTCCCGAGTCCATGCCGAAGGCATAGCAGCTGGTAGCCGGTGGTCGAGCGCAGCGAACACCACCGGTTTCCGTCGCCGATCATTCGCATCCTGAAAGGATGCAAGCTACAAGCACCAATGACATGATCGGCAGTGGCGAAATCCAACCGTGCGAACAACGGCAGGCGCAAAGCAGCAACCCCACTCAGGACCGCTTTGGCCGATTCAGAACAGGTCGTCCAGTTGATCGAAGCTCTCGATCACCGGATAGCCATTAGGATTTTCGACCGGCTTGTTGCCAGGGCGAACGCTCAATGCAACTTGCATCCGCGCCTCATTCGCCGCGTCCAATTCTGCCACAACATCGCTAACAAACAGCACACGATTGGCCGGGACTCCGTAGTCCGAAGCGATCATATGGTAACTGGTGCGATCATGCTTGGGGCCGTAACTGCGGTCGTAATGCCGCGTCAAACACGAAAGCAGATCACCTTTGACGGTGTGGCCGAAGAAAAGTTTTTGGGCCTGAATACTGCCCGACGAATAAATGCGAAGATCGAGTCCTGCCGCCGTCCAACGCCTAAAAGCCGGTTCGACATCGTCAAACAAGTGAGCGACCATTTCTCCACTTTTGAAACCCGACTCCCAGATCATGCCCTGAAGCTTTTTCAAGCCGGGAGCCTTGATGTCCGAATCCATCAGCCGATTTACATTTTTCACGTGACCAGCCTGCAGATCCTCGGGCGTCACGGTGTTGTCGAATTCGGCCAACCAGTTTTCGTCTTTCTGGTGTTCGCCGTACTCAGCCAACAGAGTCGCAAGCGCCTCCTGTAAGTCGGGCTCACCCCAATGGGTAGACAGATATCGATCCAAATGCTCTCGCACGTACGGGAACATCATGTCGTAAACAAAACTGATCGAAGACGTCGTGCCCTCGATATCGAGCAAAATACCACGTAAACCAGAAATGATCTTATCCTTTTTAAGCACTCAACAAATCGTCACAAAGACAAACCTGAACGCCACCAACAGGCTCTCAATCGATTGTCCCAAATCGCCCAAGTTTAAAACCCGGCTGACATTCGAAACTCAAATATCTACCACGCTGTCAAACTTAGGCCCCTGATCTGAATCCAAGTAACTGGGCCCCATGCACAGTGGTGAATAGTCCTTGTGAGCACTGTCTTCCATGTAATGAGGCGTCCAGCCAGTCATGTCTTCGAATAAACGAATACACCGAATCGTCTTGTCGCCACACAGGTTGAACCAGTGATGCGTCCCCTTAGGCACGCTGATCAAATCGCCTGACTCAACCGTAACACTGAACACGGGTGACGTTTCTGGGTTGATGTGAAACACCCCGCTGCCTCGGACGGTGAACCGAACTTCGTCTTCGGTATGCAGATGTTCTTTGTCGAACTTCTGCAACATTTCGTCCAGACCGGGTGTGGCGGGCGTCACGTTGATCACATCCGCCGTCACGAACCCATGAGCCGTTTTCAATCGCTCGATCTCGGGCGAGTAGGCATCAAGAATTTCTTCGTTAGTCGCATCCGGACCAATTCGCCCTTCGACATCCCATTGTTCGAAGTTGATTCCAAACGGAGTCAGAAATTCACCAATCTCTTTGGGATCGGTAATGTCTTGATTGGTGTCGGGAACGTGTACGCGAGCCATCGGGGTCTCTCCTGCCTTAAACCTTTGTCTTCTTAAGAATGCCTTGATCTTCATCCTTGCCGCCTATCGATCCTTTCCACCAAGGGAAAGAACTGGGGATAGGACTGCGACTAAGGTCACGCTCAAAAGGCACGCTCAAGCACGACCAGATTCTACCGAAAATTGAGTTCGTTCGTCAGTCATTTTTTCCGGGCAAGGCCAACTTCCGACCCTCACATTCGAACAAAAACTCATAAACTTCCACGTGACGGCGTGCTGCGGCCACGTCCTTACCCCACGTGTAAAGACCGTGGTTCCTCATTAAAAATCCGTGAGTCATCGAAAATTCTGAATCAGCCAACTTGATTCGGATTTCTTCAGCCAGCGTCGCGATATCCTGAGTATTTTCAAAGATCGGGATAAAATGCTTGGTCTGGTGGGTGGGAATCCCTTCAAGCCCCTTCAACATCTCGTAGCCCGCGATTTCAATTCCGCCTCGGTCGAAATAATAATCCGACAGCAAGGTTCCCCAAACGCTGTGCGTGTGCAGTACGCTGCCGACGTCCGGCAATTCCGCCAGCACAACATGCAACATCGTTTCGGCTGACGACTTAGGCTGGTTCGGTTCGATCCCATTCCCATCGGCACCAATGTGAACAAAGTCCTTACGCTCCAACCGTCCCTTGTCTTTCCCACTGGCCGTAATCAACAATTCCGCCGGGTCATGATTCAACACCGCGCTATAGTTACTGCTGGTGCCAACCGACCAACCTCGCTGATGGAACAACCGACCACAATCACGAAGCTGGTCTAGTAGCGCCTCATGCCCAAACAACGGGTGCTCTTTAGGAAACATTTCCGCTGGTTTGCTTGCTTCGTTCATCATATTCGAAAATTAACGGGGCTGGTTTACAATGGTCACTTCGACCGAGTAAGGCAAGTGGAAGAATAAAACCTACCAGCAGATTGAGAAAATCTGGTCGAGGTTTCAGCATCCTGAGCGGTAGGTTTAAACTTGCCTTCTGCCTAAGTGTAAAGCTCGCGGTCACGCCTATCAACCAAGCACCGTCACTATGCGTCATTCCACCAGCGGCAAACCCAGCAACAGCCGAACGAAAGAAGCCCGAGCAATCCCACACTTGTTCTCAATGGCATGGTTCGGTTTCGTTGCGCTCGCAGTGACCTACGGACTGGCGGGACGCACCATGTTGGAGAAAACCTTGACCGCGCTGGCTTCGCCCGTTGGCTTAGTCTGGCTGGCATTGTTCGGCATCGGTTGGTGGCTGTTTCGCACGAACCGACGCGGCGAGGCGGCCGCTGTCTTTCTCGCGTGGCTGATATTGACCGTGGGTGGAAACATTTGGGTCACTCATCATTTGGTCAGGCCGTTAGAAGCACCTTGGGAACAGATCGACGGCATCACGGGTGAAGCTTTTGACGTGGTCGTCGTGCTGGGCGGCGGGACAGGTGAACGAGGAGCAGGGCGAGCACAATTGAATTCTGACGGCGAACGGGTCATCACGGCGGCTCGAATGTTTCATGCGAAAAAAACGCAGCGGATCATCTGCACAGGGACTCAACAGTGGCGAGCAGCTGAAAACAATTTGCACTTCCGTGATGAAGCGACTCAAATTCTGATCGGGCTTGGCATTCCAATCGATCGAATCGAACAGCTCGAAGGTAAAAACACCACGCAAGAAATGCAAAATTTGCAATCGTGGATTCAGCAACAACCCAATCCAGCACTCCGAGTCGGCATCGTCACGTCTGCGTACCATCTTTCGCGAGCCATGCGGTTGGCGGCGTCCAATGGCATCGTGGCGGAAGGGGTCCCAGCCAACTTCCGATCGCCCGCCTTGGCTGAGTCTCCTTCGTGGGTCATCCCAAGTGCAGAAAACTTGAGGAACTCCGCCATCGCAACCAAGGAATACCTCGCCGGACTAATCGGACGGTGACTCAAACATCCTGAATCAGCGCCACTCCCTATCACCAGCTTAGGCACCAGCAGCCGAAACGTTTCCTGATTCCAAGCCAGCGATCCATGGGTCCATGTCATCAA
>CAZLYM010000049.1:0-4924 GCA_964563475.1 uncultured Pirellulaceae bacterium | reverse complement strand
GCAGCCGAAACGTTTCCTGATTCCAAGCCAGCGATCCATGGGTCCATGTCATCAAAGATTGCGCCGACTTTGCCGTCGAAGACGCGACCGGTCAGCAGAGCGGTTAATTCACCCGCGTGCTGCGGGTGTTCTTTCATGAACCCGCCGAAGCTAAAGTCCTTGTTGTAAAACGCTCGGACCAGCTTGCGAATTTGAGAAACTCCTGCCTCGTAATCCTTCGTCCAGTTTCCAAGCTGCTTGGCCGATAGATCGTTTTTGCCCAAGCCCTCGGCAACCGCTTCTCCGGCTTTCATGCCCGACCACAGTGCCAGATAAACGCCGGACGAGTAAATCGGGTCGATGAAACCGCCCGCGTCACCGACCAGAACCCAACCGTCACCAGATTGCTGCGTGGTTCGATACGAGAACTCTTTGGCAACATTGAAACGCCCCTTGTGACCTTCCATGGAACTTTGAGTCGCATCACGTAACCGTCGCTTGATCCCAGGACAATTGTTCACCTCCGTTTCGAAAGTCTTCTGAGGACTCCCGCCACGCTTGAGCAGAAAATCGTTGTCGCCCACGACGCCCACGCTGACCGTTCCATCTCCCAACGGAATGTACCAGAACCAAGCGTCTTTACTTTCGGTGTGCAGGATGCAAGTTACCTCAGGATTCTTTCCACCTGCTCGCTCAGCATTGTCAAAGTAACCCCAGATCGCCGACTTCTTCAAATCGTCGTAGTACTCTTTCAGTTGCAAGCGATTGGCAATCAACGACGATTGCCCCGAGGCATCGATGACGACCTTCGAAACAATCTCTTGTTCTTTTCCTTCGGCCGTTTGCACCGTTACTTTGTGCTGGCCTTTCTTCTTGATGTCGATGTCCAGAACTCGTGTTTGATCAATGCACGTCGCACCTCGGTTGTAAGCCGTATCAAAAAGCAGCTTATCCAATTTGTCGCGTTGCACATGCCACGATTCATTGCTGGCACGATCGTCGTGGTCCGCAAAAATGAACGGCATCGATTCCTTGCCACTGCTACTGACAAATTGGACTCCGTTCTTACGAGTGAATCCAAGCTGATCCAATTCGTGCACCATCCCAAGCCGCTCAAAAATCCAGTACGATTCTGGCATCAATGATTCACCCACATGAAACCGAGGCAATTTGTCTCGTTCGATCAGCAATGTGGAATGGCCTTGCTCTGCGACCAATGCTGCGGCCGCACAGCCTCCGGGGCCGGCACCTAAAACCACGCAGTCAAAACTTCGGTGGGCAATCATGGTCACTCTTTCTAAGTCGTGAAAACTCGATGGAGGGTGGCTGGCGGATCGGGCACGATTATGTCCCTCATCTGCGAAGCTTGATAGTCTATTCGTCAACGTCTGCCGCTGACAGCAACAATTGCTCGTTATCTGCGACAAAGTGCCGCAAATCGAGCACGTTTTGTTGATGATTCGATTTGAAACGGGTCCGATCATCGTATCTACTCTCAATATACTCGAACCGTTCGTTCCGCCTAATTTTAACGTACCCAGATTTCGCCCGAATGCCATGAACCCATTCCATTTGCAATCTAAGTCAGCAAGCAGTTTTTCGACAGAATTCACTCGCTGGCAAGCTCGATCAATAATAATCCTTGCCAGCCTGATTTTGGTTGGCTGGCAGGCGGTATCTAGCCCCGGCTACGCTCAGACGAACCCCGCCGATGCCGAGCGTCAGCAAAAGGCATCCGATGCCAAATCGATCGAGTCCAAACTTCTGTCGAATATTAGACAGCTAACCTTTGAGGGACGGCGAAGCGGCGAAGGCTACTACAGCGCCGACGGCAACGTGATGGTTTTCCAAAGCGAGCGCCAAGCCGACAACCCGTTCTATCAGATCTACACGTTAGACTTCGAGACCGGCGACATTGAAAGAATCTCTCCCGGCCACGGAAAAACGACTTGTGCGTGGATCCATCCTGATGGAAACCGAGTTCTGTTCGCATCGACTCACCACGATCCGGAAGCCCGAGCCAAACAGAAGGCCGAACTCGAATTCCGCGAATCCGGAAAAACAAAACGCTACTCATGGGACTACGATCCAAACTATGAGCTCTACTCATTTGATCGGACAACCAAAGAGTACCAAAAGCTTTCCGACGTACGAGGCTACGACGCCGAAGGATCTTATTCTCCCGACGGTAAACTGATTGCATTTGCCTCGAACCGGAACGGCTTCGCACCAAGTGCCTCGTACAAACAAGCCAAAGAATTCAAACGCGACCCATCCATTGCGATGGAAATCTACATCGCCAACGCAGACGGGTCCAACGCGAAGCAACTGACCAACGTCCACGGCTACGACGGCGGCCCATTCTTCAGCCCGGATGGAACGCGAATCTGCTGGCGAAGGTTTGCTCCCAATGGCCTGACTGCCGAAATCATGACCATGAATCTTGATGGGAGTGACCAAAAACAAATCACTCGAATGAACGCAATGAGTTGGGCTCCGTTTTATCACCCGTCAGGCGAGTACCTGATCTTCACCACCAACAAGCACGGCTTTGGAAATTTCGAGCTATACCTTGTCGCGGCAAATGGAAAGTCGCCTCCCATTCGAGTCACCGGCACGGACGGATTCGACGGCCTAGCCAGTTTTACTCCTGATGGAAAAATGTTGACGTGGACATCGACACGAAACGCTCGCAAGCAATCGCAGATTTATCTGGCCCAATGGAATCATGAAGCCGTCATGAAAATGTTGGTGGCTGGATCAGCCAATAGCACCGATGTTTCCGCCGCCGAAAAACAAGGCGTCAACGCGGCAACCTCCGCGTCCAGCAAATTTGATCAACGAGACTTGATTCGACACGTTGATTATTTGTGCCGCAAGGAACTGGGCGGGCGAATGACTGGCAGCGCTGGGGAACGAAAAGCGACTGCTTATGTGGCGGCCTACATGGATCATCTGGGACTTGCGCCCGCAGGGGAAAACGGCGGTTGGTACCAGACGTTCGACTTTCCCGATGGCGCCAAGCTGGGAAAAGAAAACAAACTTGAGATCGCGATGATGGGGCTTGACGTAAACCGCGTGGAAGAACCTGAACTGGACGTTGATTGGCAACCTTTGACATTTTCAGCAGACGCCAGCCTGCGCGGTGCGATCGTGTTTGCTGGATACGGCATCGTTGCCCCTGAATCTGGAGACCAACCGGCGTACGACTCATACGCTGACCTAGACGTGAAAGACAAATGGGTGCTCGCGTTCCGCTTTGTCCCGGAAAATGTGTCGCCCGAACGTAGACAACATTTGCAATTTCACGCAGGCCTACGAAAAAAAGCCTTTCAGGCTCGCAAACACGGGGCGGCGGGGCTGATCATCGTTAGCGGGCCAAACTCGCAAGTGCGGCAGCAACTGGTTCCGCTACAGAACGATTTTTCACCAAGTGGTTCCAGCATCCCCGCCATCAGTGTCACCGATGACGTTATTAAAAGAATTTTTCAACTTGAACAACGAGACCTGAAAGAAGTTCAAGACAAGCTGGATCAAGGAACCGTCGTTGCCGGTTTCCCAGTTTGCAACCCAAGCAATCTCCCAACGCCTGCAGTTATCGTATCGGTTACAACCAAAGTCATCCAACAACGAGGCACCGGCCGCAATGTACTGGGTCGCTTGCAAGCGGGAGAAGAACCCTCCAACGACGCGATCATCGTGGGAGCTCATATCGATCACCTTGGCGCTGGCAAATCCGGCAGCAGTCTTGCCAAAGAAACAGAGCAGGGCAGTATCCACGTGGGAGCCGACGACAATGCGTCAGGGGTCGCCGCAATGCTAGAGATCGCCGAATACATGGCAGCCGCGAAAAAATCTGGCAAGCTGAACATGAAACGCGACATCATTTTCGCCGCGTGGTCAGGCGAGGAACTTGGTTTGCACGGATCAAAGGCGTACGCGGACTCGATTCGTGGCGTCGCTCCGCCAGCCAACCAGAAAAAGAAGTACGACATTCATGATTTCGAACTTGCGATCGACGGCGAGAATCATTTGTGGCTCAATGGCGAAACGACGTCACTGGACGAGCTTACACAAGACCTGAAATTCATCGGCAAAGTCGATCCGAAATTCCCGATCGCCATCCAAGCCGATCCTAAGTCAAGTTCTGAACGGTTGGAAGAACTCCTTGCCGCGATCAAAACCAACGGTATCACGACATCGCCTACAATCACAAAAGCTGCCGTCGAGCTAGCCCGATCGGATGAACCGAAACCTCCGTCCGATGCCACCGATCAATCGACTGCCACTCGAATTGTCGCAGCGTTGAACATGGATATGGTTGGCCGTTTCAAGGACAAGCTGATCCTGCAAGGAATCGGCAGCAGTGACTATTGGGCTCGCGCGATCGAGCAGCGCAATGCCGTGGTGGGACTGCCGGTAACGCTCAGCGACGACACCGAGCTGCCGACCGATGCCAGTTCGTTCTATCGAGCCGGTGTGCCAATCCTGTCGGCGTTCACAGGCTCGCACACTGACTATCACACACCGCGTGACACGCCCGAGAAGTTGAACTACCCGGCCGCCGTAAAGATCGCTCGCTTGATGGGCTTGATCACTCGGCAACTGGTCACCGACGACAAAACACCCAAGTTCATCAAGCGTGATTCGAGGCCCAAGCGAGCCTCACGAGGAGGCAATCGAGCGTATCTGGGCACGGTTCCATCTTACGGCGACGACGTGGTTGGCGTGAAATTAGAAGATACCACCTCCGGCGCACCGGCCGCCATCGCGGGAGTTCGCGGCGGCGACATCATCATCGGCTTGGCCGGTCAGAAGATCGAGAATATTTACGACTACACGGCCGTCATCGACGGCCTAAAGATTGGCCAAGAGACCACCATCCGAGTCCAACGCGGTGACGAGGAAATCGAACTGAAAATCACGCCCCAATCACGACAGTAGC
>CAZLYM010000048.1:20014-22174 GCA_964563475.1 uncultured Pirellulaceae bacterium | reverse complement strand
GATCTATCGCAAAGCCGTTTTGCCAGTTTTAGCACGGCCGCTTGCCTGTTCAGTACTTTTCTGTGGAGCAATTCGATCGAGCGCTTTGAGCACGTCATCAGGACTGATCCATTCCTCCAACAAGATTGCTGGAGATTCCGGGTAGTTGGCCGGGTAGACAAGGTACGTCGAAATCGTGACGCGATCGGCTCTAAACAGATCGGCCACAACATCTTCCGACTCTTCATCAACCGTCATGTCAGCTGCAACTAGCATGACTCCCAGCTCTTTCAGTTTTTTCTTCACCAGCTCGTTGCTGAAGACCCGTTTCTCATTGACCTGACAGGTGGGACACCATTCGGCGGTGTAGTCGACAAGCACAGGTCGATTTTCTTTTGAGGTTTGATACTCAACGATCCCCGGGGTCCACGCTCGGAATTCACCATGATCCACCGAAGAGTTCACGTTATTGGCAGCGCTGAATACCATCCAGCCACCGACGCTCGCAATCAAAAGAGGAAAGAGCATTCCCCAGATATAACGAGTTTTTGCCGGGAATTGAAACTGAGTCCAGTGACCGTAGAAATAAGCTGCCATTCCGATCACCACTAGGGCCATCACTAACCATGAAAGGCCCTCGACACCCGTCTGACCGCCAAATGTTTTCATGAACCACGCGACTGCCGCAAAAATCAGAAACGCCATCGTTACCTTAAACGTCTCCATCCACGCCCCCGGTTTCGGCAACGCGTTGATCAGCGAAGGAGACATGGACAGGACCAGATAAGGGACTGCAATTCCAAGAGCCAACACTGTAAACAACAACATCGCCGTCGCGGGAGGCTGAGCCAATGTGTATCCCATCGCTGCCCCAAGAAACGGTCCCGAACACGGCGTTGCAATCAACGTGGTCAGAATCCCAGACAGAAAAGAGCCACCGTAGCCCTTTTTGTTTTGCACCGTTCCACCAAGTCGAGTCATCGAGCTACCGAATTCAAACACGCCTGCCATGTTCAAACCCATTAGAAACAACAGCACAATGATTGCCGCCACAAAGTACGGGCTCCCCATCTGCTGGCCCCAGTTGACGTTCTCACCCATCGATAGTTTCACGAACAGAATGAAGCCGGCCAATGCCCACATTGAAACCACCAAACCCGCAGTGAAAACGATGCCGTGAAGGCGAATCTTCTTTGGGTCACTTCCCGCTTGCTGGACAAAGCCCATGACCTTGATCCCCAAAACCGGGAAGACGCATGGCATTAAGTTCAACAAAAAGCCGCCAACGAATGCCCCAAACAGAGCAGTCAGCAGAGTCGTTTTAGCTTTCGCGTACAACGGCACGTAATTGATCTTTGAACTGGCGTCGTAGAGACTGGCCATCGCAGCGATATCCTCAGGCGAATCATGAGAAACCGCGTGCTTTGCCTCAGCTTTCTGATCATCGACTTTTTTCTCAGGCGTCGAGCTTTCAGCCACCGCCGGTTCTTTAACCGCCATGGCCTCAACCCCTGGCGCCTTCGTCAGTTCGCCGCTGTAGCTGGCGGTTACCCTTTCGGTCGTTGGTCGAAGACACGAACTCGCACACGCCTGGTAGTAAAATTTGACCGGGATCGTTAGATCGGCAAGTGTCGCGTCTGCTGAAAATCGGATGGGAGCAGTCCAAGTCACCGTGCCGGTGTGCTCTTCCCGTGGCACATCAAACGCGCCGTCGTCAACTTCGTGCGGAAGTTCGTCCGGTTCAAATTTCCCCGCAAGTGTTACCGCATCGGTTTCACCAAGCGAAATTTTTGTCGCGATCGGACCGCCCTGCTGCTCCACCGAATTGATGTGCCAGCTTTCCTCTATTTCAGCGGTGACGGCGATGACTCCGGTTCGCGTTGCCGGATGGACTTTGAATTCCGCTTCCACAAATACCGGTCCATCCATGCTCGAAGCACTTGGGCTGGCCATCGCAAACGGCTCTGCTCCTCCAAGGGCTGCGCTCAGGCCAAAATCGTCGCTTGACTTTTTGGACTTCGATATCTGAGCGTTGGTTTCAACTGCCAACAGCTGAAGTAACGCTAAAACAGTCAGTCCAAGAAACGATAAAACGGGACGTCGGATGGCCATAGCATTCACGGAATAAGTGAGAATTTTCGATCGAGAGATGATTCACTCAGAACCAACCCCATCACATTA
>CAZLYM010000048.1:0-19914 GCA_964563475.1 uncultured Pirellulaceae bacterium | reverse complement strand
AAGTGAGAATTTTCGATCGAGAGATGATTCACTCAGAACCAACCCCATCACATTAGTAGCTCGTCACGCAAAGTCGAGCCGAAATTGAGACGGGTTCAAGGGCAGTCTGATTGGTGACAAACTGGTTGGTTAAGCGTCGATATCAAAGGTGCAACATTGAACCGGAGTGGAGCTCGGTGGTTCCGCCACCGACACCCAACCCTAGTTCACCTGATTATACCAATGCGTAATTGACGCTTCCATGGCGGATCCTCTTACACTCAAGCGATTTACGGTAGCCAAGCAACCGCAAACACAACCAAGCATGGCGAGTTTTAACCGAATCCAAACGCTATTCGATTTTTGCGAGTTTTTGCGAATTTTATCTCAATTGCGCCCGCTCTTGGTCTCATTCGCTTCAATTGATTCGATGGTCGCCCGTAATGCCCGTTGAATCTTATTCGCGAAGAATCTGCGGACAAGGATCAGCGTAAACTTGGTGCGTCCGGATTCGTGGCTTCGACCGATCGACCGAAGAACCCACCGAATTCTGCTTTGACTCGTTTATCACGAATCGGCAAACACACTCCGTCTGTCGAGCAGACTTGGCCATTGATGATGATTTCGGGCTTTGTCTTGCCGGCCGCCTCGGTCGAACTAAATTTCACGGGTGCGAAGAACTGAATCTTACCTTTGTGTTTTTCAACTCGTTGATTGAAAACCGGATCTTTCTCGATGACTTCCGCCGGGCGGTCAGGATTGAATTTACCGTCCACAATAAATCCATCCGATGGAACAACTTTGATCTTCGTTGGATTGATCGCTCCAGTCTGATTGAGCGAATACATGTAGCTTTCAGGTTGAAGCTCAACTTGCACCACTAGGTAGCCACTGGTCGTCCCTTCCATCAAATGGAATCGCGACGACACCTTGTAAGGCTTTTCTTGCGCCGCCACTTGATTGGTCAGGTCTGCCATCTTGCGACTGAGGGACGAGTCAACGCCCTTCAACTGAGCCGTACAGTCGGTAGTCATAAACACCATCGCTGCCACGGCCGCAAACAAAGCCAAGCGGCACGAAAATACAATGCGTGAGACTCGCATAGGATCATCCTTGATCGAAATTGTTGCCAAAAAAACCTTCACCATCCGGCACCTCCTGTGACTCGGATAATGAAATCGATCGGACAGTAGCAGGATTTACCTAAGCCCTTCAACAGCAATTCAACAATATTCAACTGCATGCGCCCAAACTGGTAGGCTAGCCCACAACCCACCGGTGGCTCCATGTTCGCCAATAATGGGTGTAGAATGACCATTTCCCAAAAGGCGTTGTGTTTTTTTCACCCTGCCGCAGACCGATTCTCAAGCAACAACCATGATTTTAATGATCTCTCGGGACCTGATGATGGCGTCCACTGTCAGTTCGATCGCCAGAACGATGGACGAACCACTCAAAACGGCCAATTCGGTAGCCGCAGCGGACAAGCTGATTCAGTCGAATCAACCGCGTTTGCTGCTGGTTGACCTGCAAACCCCATCCCTGCAAATCGCCGAGGTTGCCTCGCTCTTGCAGTCCATTGCTGCCTCTGATCGACCTCGATCCGTCGCCTACGCTCAACACGTCAACAAAGATTTGCTCGACGAAGCCCGAAAAGCTGGGTTCGACCAAATTCTCACCCGCGGCCAGATGCACAGCAACGTCGCAGACGTAATCGGAGCCACGGGGTAGGTTGGATTGGCTGATTTCGTTGGCAAGGGGTCGCCAAAGCGCGAGGACAGCCAGCACATGGGGCACTCAAACCGCAACGACGACGATCCCCAAGCGGTCAGCCGCTTCGATCGTTGCTTGCTCGTCCAGCAGGATCGTCTTGTCAGCCTCGATGGCTAATACGCTTCCACCGGCCGCGTGAATCGATTCGATCGTCCCAACGCCCACAGCAGGCACGTCAAAACGCATGTCTTGATTCGGCTTGGCCATTTTGACAACTGTGAAACCTCCATCGCCACACAACTCGGACACTCGTCGAATGCACGCGTCGGTACCTTCGATTGCTTCGACAGCAACAATGGTTTGATTCTTAACGATCACGCTCTGGCCAATATCCAGCCGCCCCATCTCACGAGCGATCTGCTGACCAAATTGGATGTCTTTTTGCTGAGCCCCCGAAGGCCCAACCTTTGTTAGCGTTCCCTGTTTCACAAGCAACTCCGGCGCAAAATCAAGGGCGGATGCCAAATGGACGCCGCCCGCAGCAAAAAGCCTAGTGACAGCCAGCAACAACGTATCGTCTCGGCAATCAGCGGTCCGAGTGATGAAATTAGGATAGAAGTGTCGCCAGAAAGTCAGGTCGGGCAGATGCCTAAACCACTGAGCCCGTTGGTACAGCACGGTCTTGAAGATTTTGCCGGCCATCGTTGCCTGCTCAACCCCACAACGGCGAAAGTATCGCACATGAGCACCCATGCGACCCATCCCGAATACACGAAAGTCATCACAAATCTCAGCCAGTTCCGGGGCCGCGTGATCAAGCACGCCAACACAGTAGACTTCAAATCCTTGTTGCTTTAGCGTCTTGGCAACATGAACCGGGAACTCACCCCAGCCTGCGATCAACCCAATCTTTTGCCGATTGGGTGGGTTTGAATTTTTCGGCGATTTGTTTTGCAAAACCTGAATCATCAAAGCGGCTCACATCCAAGGCAGCTCAGGCCGCATTCTTTCGAACGTTCACGCCAGCCTCGTGTCTGGTCATATCCTCAATCGTCGCCCGAATCTCTTCCATCTGAGTCATCAACGCCCGCAACTCTTTTCGCATCGCGGGGAGCTTGGCCTGATGAGCCACAATCTGCATCGTCTCACGAGCCGTTCGAGCGGGGATGCCGAACAT
Source organism: uncultured Pirellulaceae bacterium (assembly GCA_964563475.1). Lineage (GTDB taxonomy): Bacteria > Planctomycetota > Planctomycetia > Pirellulales > Pirellulaceae > Mariniblastus. Next base: position 17,045 of record CAZLYM010000048.1, on the reverse strand, counting down.
GTGCTTTCCGTCGGGCACATCCTGCATCAATCCTGACTTGGCTCCGATCGAAACGTTCGAGCCAACATTCAGATGATCGCCCAGTCCAACTTGACCTCCCATCACGGTGTTGTCACCCGTCATGCAACTGCCTGCGATTCCAACTTGCGAGCACAACAGGTTGTTGCGGCCGATCTGACAGTTGTGCCCGATCATGACCAGATTATCGATCTTGGTTCCGTCGCCAATCGTTGTTGATTCGTAAGTCCCACGATCAATCGTCGTGTTGGCTCCGACTTCAACATCGTCACCCAACACCACGTTGCCCAGTTGAGCCGATAAACGATGCTGGCCGTCGGTTGATTTGTAACCAAAACCATAGGCGCCCAAAACAGCGCCCGCGTGGATAATGCACCGATTACCAATTTGTGTATTTTCGTAAATCGTCGTCCCGGGAAAAACCTCGGTCTCACTTCCGATCTCGCAGTTCTCCATGATCGTTACGTTCGAGTAGATCACGGATCCTGCTGCGATCTTCACGCCTCCCATAATCACGGCACCGGGATAGACGACCACATCTTCGGCCAGCTCCGCCGTCGGATACACCGTTGCCTGATCACTGATTCCCTGGGCGTCTCGGCGGATCGGAGACTTGAACGTTTCGGCAATCATCACGAATGCCGCTTCTGGATTTTCGGCGACAATCGCTGGCTTGGTGAAGCCAGCCTCACGCAACAAGGGTTCGGATGTCACGACAGCCAGCCCGTCGCTGTTCATAAACTGCATCAACGCGGCAGCCGAGGTCGCAAACGTCACGTCAGATGCGCCTGCTCGTGAAATCGACGCAGCACCAGCGATCTCGGGATCGTCTTTACAGACGATCGTCCCGTTCACAAGTTTCGCAAGTTCACTAAGTCGCCGAGTCACTCAGGCATCCTTTCCTGAAGAGCAAAAAGGTGTACAGGGGCGATCCAAGAACATAGGGAGCCCCGCACAAACTAACTTCTACGCCAAACGCCCAATTGGGCAAATACCAGTTTAAAAAAAATGGCTCTTCGCGACTTTTAGCCGCTTTCTTCACATTCGTCGAGCCACAAGTAATCGAGCCATTTTGCCGATTGCCAAGCTTGCTCAAGTCAAAATGGGTAATCTAAACTCGGCAATCCTCCAAGCGGCTCAATGGATCAAACACTGCACGCCCAGCAGAGCAAAATGAAACAATGCTTGATCCACGAAGCAAGACCCCGTCAATTCAGGCCTAGTGCAGCGTCTAACTTAAGAATTGGGGTTGGCGACTCAATTTGACTCGAAAAACAAAATGCGAAATTGAGGTGCCAACCCCAAAATCAATGCTTGACGCGGCACTAGTCACCTACTGGTTCCGGCCCGCCATGACACCACCATCCACATCCCAGACTGCTCCTGTCACCCAGTCTGACTTTTCCGATAGCAATAAATCAACAACGTCCGCGATATCTGCAACGCTCCCAACTCGGCCAATCGGATGAAAGCCGTTGAAGCCCTGCAGCGTCTCTTCGATCTTGTCTGGCTCGATGAACGAACCATAAATCGGAGTGACCACAACCGCAGGAGAAACCGCGTTTGCTCGAATACCGAACTCACCAAGCTCCATGGCAAGATGCTGTGTAAACGCATGCAACCCAGCTTTCGCCATTGAATAGGCTGACGACGGAGTCGCTTTGATGGCTTGCTTGGCCCACATAGAACCGATATTCACGATCGATCCACCACCATTCGCCTTCATGTTTTTGGCGACTGCCTGGGTGATCAAAAACAGGCTACGATTGAGGTCGTGGTAAGTATCAAAGTCACTGCGGTCATGCTCAAGAAATGGTTTCGGGCAGAATGCACCGGCCGCGTTGACCAAGTAAGCAATATGTCCCTCGTGGTCGCCGACCGATTTGATAAAGGCGTCTACCTCTACGTCTTTGTACAGATCAACAGCGACGACCTCTACGTCCCCCAACGGCGACAACTCGTCTTTCGCCTTTTGTAATTTTTCTGCGTTTCGGGCGAGCAGCACAACAGAGTGGCCGGCGGCAAGCAGTCGCTTCGCACTCTCCTTGCCCATCCCGCTTGAACCTCCAACGATCAAGGCCGACTTCTTTTTGGTTGAATCACTCATTTCAATCTCCGAAAACTAACTACCAACTAGTAGGTAGATACAAGGTTTAAAAAAACTTACGGTTTAGCCGTAAACAAACTGAATCTTCAAACTTACGGCTTAGCCGCAAACAAACTAAATCTTCAAACTTACGGCATAGCCGTAAGCACACTAACTTTTCAGCTCTTACGGCTTGGCCGAAAGCAAACTCACTAAATTTCGGATAATGGCCGACAGCTGATCTGGCCCACCGTCGGAGCGAGCCACTAACAGTCCGCCTTCGAACGCCGCCAGTACCATGCTGGCGACATCTTCGACACGACCACGAACGACCAGTGATCCGTCTTCTTTTCCTTCGTTAAGAACCTTTGTCAAAAACGTCACGTTGTCTTGCATAAAACCTTTGACCGAACGGACAGGACCTTCATCAAGACTGAACACCTCAGCCGCCAACATGCCACACAAGCAAGACTTATCCTGATCATCCGCCTGAAGCGTCCCTTCAAACAATTCGCCATAGCGTTGCAGTTTGCCTCTCGCTTTTGCCCGGGAAGCCAAGATTCCGTTCAACAGCGACCCAAATTCTGCTCGGTACCGCGTCAACAATGCTTCGACCAAATCTTGTTTGCTGGCAAAATGATGGTGGATGCTTGCCTTACGAATTTTGACAGCGTCGCTGATATCCTGAAAACTCATACCATTGACGCCTCGCCGTTGGATCAGATCCTGGGCGACATCCATGATGTTCGTTCGTGTATCTTTGCTGACCATGCTCTCAGCCTACCTATCGGTAGGTATCCTGTCAAGAGTTGAGCTAATAACTCTGTTTCTTCGGGGAATTCGGCAGCGCAGATCAGCCGCGCCCCTTACTCAAGCTGGCTCAGGTCCAGCCACTGATTTTCCGCATCGGAAAGCTCTTGAACCAACTTCGTAACCTCCTCATGCATCGAGACCGCCTTCTCCGGATCGGTTTCGGTCATCAGTTCCTCATTCAAAGCCTTCTTCTGGTCGTCCAAGCGAGCGATTTTTCGCTCCAAAGCCTGCAGCTGCTTGCGGCGCCGCTTGTGATCCTGCTGGCTGGCGATCCGCTCCTCTTTGGTCATTTCCCGCTTGCTGGCCGTCTTCTGGCGATTCGATTTGCCAGAGGAAGTGTCTCGGTTTCCTTGTTCAATCTCTTGATTCATCGCATACAAGTATGCGTCGTAGTCACCCAGATAATTTTTGACGCCGCCATCGCGAACCTCAATGATGTTCGTCGCAATTCGCTTCATGAAGTGTCGATCGTGACTGGTAAAGATCACGGTGCCACGATACGCCAACAACGCCTCAGCCAACGCCTCGACCGTTTCAACATCCAAGTGGTTGCCCGGTTCATCCAATACCAGAATGTTGTAACTACCCAGCAGCAGCCCAGCCATGCACAATCGAGCACGCTCGCCTCCGGACAGGACGCCAACTTTCTTTTTGACATGGTCATCACGAAAAAGCAGGGAACCGGCGACAGCCAGAATTTGCTGGTCAGTCGTTCCTTTTTCCGCCTTGTATTCCAAATACTCAAGAACCGTATCACGCTCATTGAGCGTCGTGTAAACGTGCTGAGCGTAAACGCCGATCTCACTCGCGTGCCCCCAACGCACGCTGCCCTCGATCGGATCCAGTGAACCGGTCAAGGAACGTAACAGTGTCGTCTTTCCTTGTCCGTTGTCGCCCACAATCGCGGCACGCTGCTGGTGCTCGATCTCCAACGTAATATCCGTCGCCACCGTGTGATCCGGATAGCCGATACTCAGGCCTTCACACCGCACAACAGCCCCCTGACGCGGCTGAACAACGGGAGCCTGAATATAAGCCGTCTTTTCGTCGACCGCAATTTCGTTCAGCTTCAACCGATCCAACTGCTTCTGCTTGGATCGAGCTTGGGACGCCGTGTTCGCATTGGCGCGATTGGAGTTAATAAACTTTTCTAGCTGCTTCGCCTTGGCCAACGTCGAAGCGTTTTCGCGAACGGCCTGCTCGCGCTGTTCGTTTTGATATTCAAGGAACTTCCCGATCTTGCCGGGATACATCGTCAATTTGCCACGAGAAAGATCCAACGTGTGGTCACAGGTGGCGGTCAAAAACGTTCGATCGTGCGAAACAATCAAGCACGCTTGCCGAAAACTCTTCAGGAACATCTCCAACAGAATCTGAGTCCGCACATCCAGAAAGTTAGTCGGCTCATCTAGCAGCAACAAGTTGGGCTCGTGCAGCAACAACGCCGCCAGCTTGACGCGAGTTTGCCAACCACCCGACAACGCTTTGACAGGCCCGAACAGGTAGTCACCTTTGAGCTCGAATTGACCGGCAACTTCACCGCACTTCCAATCCGGCTGATCGCTGTCTCGCATCAGGAAATCCATCGCGGACTCGCCGTCAACAAATGGATCATGCTGCCTTAAGTAGCCGACCTGCAAACGCGGATGCCGAATCACTTCGCCACTGTCCAGTTCTTCTTCACCCAACAGAACTTTCAACAGCGTTGACTTACCGGCACCGTTTCGACCGACAAAGCCTACCTTCACATCATCGGTGATGGTCGCATCGGCGCCGTCGAGCAGAATCTGATCGCCATAACTTTTGAAAGCCTTTTGAAGTTGAAGAAGAACAGCCATGGATATTTTATAAATCGGAATTCGGAGGTCGGAATTCGGAACTTGGTAATGGGATAGGTGAAAAAAACGGAAACGCACTCGTTTGCAGTTATGCAATGTAAGGAATCAAGCCAATTGCCGCATTACTGGCGCCTGAATTTTGACGTCTGGAGCCTGACGCCTGTCATGGGCCTGCCCTGAACTTTCGAATCGCCTGCGGGATTTTGGTCTGGTATTGAACCGGTTGCTCAGTGATCGGATGAACAAAGCTCAGCCAGTGGCAGTGCATCGCCAACCGGCGTTTGTGCCATCGTTCGTGAACTGCTTTCTTGCGTCCGTACCGTTTGTCGCCCAGCACCGGATGGCCGGCTTCGGAAAAATGGACGCGTAACTGATGCCGTCGAGCAGTTTCCAGCTGGACTTCGACGACCGCCGTTTCCTCTTGCTGTTTGAGCAGTTTGTATCGAGTCACCGCATGTTTGCCACCACCACTTTTCCCTTCCTGCATCGAGAAGCTGTCAAGATTGTCTCGAGTCCCAAGCCACGATTCGAATTTGCCTTCCTCGTTATCCAGCGTTCCCATCACCACTGCGATACAACTTCGAGTCGGTTTCTGGTCGCGAAATTGTTTCGTCAGGTCACTCGCCGCTTCCTCGGTCTTTGCCAAAACCATCAGCCCGCTGGCTCCACGTTCCATTCGATGCACCAGACCGGCCGCCGCATTCTTCTTGCGACGCGAAAGGTAATTTGAGACTCGATCAATCAACGTGTTCTGATCGTCGGGCGTCGCTGGAGTCACCAAGACTCCCGCCTCCTTGTTAACCACGATGATATCTTCATCTTCGAACACGATTTTGAACGCACTGTCTTCCCAGACTTTGGGTTTCTCTTTGTAACCCTGATGCGGATCAAACTTGACCGTCACCACGTCACCCTCCGCCACACGAACGGCCACGTTGTCACAAACCACATCGTTGACCCGCACGCAGCCATGATCAAACAAACCGCGCAGCTTGCTCCGAGAAAGCTCGGTCAGGTCACGAACCACCAGGTCAACCCGCCCAGCTTGTTCATCGGTGACCGTATGCGTGTGTTCTGTAATGGGCATGAGGAAGTTTAAAGTTAACAGTTTGCAGGGTACAGGTTTCGGTCGTTAGTTTTCAGCAGTGGGCAGTTGGTTTTCGGCGCTCACCAAACAGCAAGCAGTGCCGAAGGCACAACGGCGCATAGCCGCAGGTTTCAACCTGCGGATCAATCGCCCCGCAATTTCCGAAGTCCCGAATGGGACGACAGCAATGCAATCCTGACCTTGCTGTCGTCCCATTCGGGACTTCGTTTCAATCACTCCGCTCACCTCGGACAATAGTCCGAGGCTACGCGCCGCTGCCGCATTCGCGGCAAAACAAATCGTACTTATTCACGGACCAAACGAAACCGTCCGTGATTGGCGACCAGAAACGCGGCCACATAGTTTAACCTAGCCGCCGAGACAACTTTCTGAAAATTAATTTTGTCAATCGTATCAGTGGGTTCATGGTAATCCGGATGGAACCCGCCAAACAGGAACGAGACAGGAACCCCCTTGGCGTAAAAGTTATACTGGTCGCTGCGGTCGAAAATGCTCTCTTCGTCGTACTCAAACCGAAAGCCCACGTACCGATTCGCTTCTTGGATCAGGTCGTGGAGTCGCGTTTTTCCCTTCTGGCTACCAATCAAATGGATACTGTCGACATTGTCGGCCGCTCGCTCGGACACCGATTCCTCATTCCGCCCCACCATGTCGATGTTCAACATGCTGGTCATATTCTGAATCGGCAACACGGGATGGTCACAGTAATACTTTGATCCGATCAAACCGATTTCCTCGGCCGCGAACCACATGAACAACACACTCCGTTTGGGCCGGACGCCGTTCACCGTCATCGCCCGAGCCACACTTAACAGCGCCGTTGACCCCGAGCCATTGTCATCCGCACCAGGAAAAACAAAACCGGCCTTCACTCCTAGATGATCAAGATGAGCTCCCATCACCAAATACTCATGTTGCAAATTGGGATCCGAGCCGGGCAACCAGCCCACGATATTAGGAACCGTTGTCGGTTGCTCAACAATTCTCATTTGAATGGTCAGCTGTTGATTGGTTGGTTGAACGAACGTCCGCCCATCCGCACGAGCGTTCATCACTTCCGGTTTGACGCCTAGGCGGCCAAACATCGCAACCGCCGCTTCACGCCGAATCGTTCCCGAAACGCTGGTCGATTGAGTCGCTCTGCCGTACTGAACAAGTTGCGAGACGGACTCGGGCACGCCATCGATAATCCGAATCGCTGCGCCCGGTCTCTTTTTGGCAATCGTCACCGGAGCCGAAGTTGCAGCGGCTTCGTCTGCCACATAAAAAACGAGCTTGTCACGAAGGCTCAGTTCGGCGGGCAGATTCTTACTGTCTTTTCCAAATACCAGCAGCACCGCCTCACCCGCCACTTGGCCGTGAGCCGTATAGCGCTCAAACCCCAAGTTCCCTTGGCCCGGCACTTGGAATCCGGCTCCCAAAATTCGGCATTCTTCGATGATCGGGACTCGACGAGTCATCGGTAAGTTTTGGAAAAACGTGCCTCTGTCCCCCTTGGGTTGAATCCCAAACTCGTTCAGTTTTTTAGCGACGAACTTCGCAGCGATCGAATAACCCGGCTGCCCAGTCCCTCGTCCCTTCACCTGCGGACTCGCGATCTCTGCCAGCCATTCTTTGGCCTGCGATTGGTTGATTGAATCGAAGCCGGTCTTCCATTCTTCCGGCACCGCCTGAGCCCCCGCATACTGAGCGTGCGCGTTCGAGCATGCGAAACTGAAGAAAAAGAACACAGCGCAGCAACACACAGCAATGACACCGACGAAGCTATTTTTTAGTGTGATGCGAATCAACAAACGCTGTCCCCTGTAAACTGTACTCTTTCAACTTCTTCTCAAACATTAAACAGGAAGTGACAAATGTCCCCGTCTTGGACGATGTAACTTTTCCCTTCCGTTCTCAACTTCCCGTTCTGCTTAATCGCCGCTTCGGTTTCGTGAGCCTCAAGATCCTCCAACGTGTAGACCTCGACTCGGATAAAACCGCGTTCGAAGTCAGTATGGATCACACCCGCCGCTTCAGGCCCCGTCGCACCTTTTTTGATCGTCCAGGCGCGGACTTCTTTTTCTCCGGCCGTGAAGTAACTCTCCAAGCCCAGCGTCGCATAAGCCTCACGAGCAAGCACCGATAGCGCGGGCTCGGTCAGCCCGACCGCTTCGAGCATTTCAGTTCGATCTTCTGGCTCAAGCTCTGCGATCTCCGACTCGATCTTCGCACAAACGGCGACCACACCGGCTCCGACCTTTTCTGCATGCTCACGCACTTTTTGCACGAGTGGATCTTTGCCTTCCAAGTCGTCTTCGGCGACGTTGGCCACGTACAGAACCGGCTTGGCCGTCAGCAGACCGTAACTGTTAATCGATTTCGCTTCGGGTTCAGTCAGTTCCAGATTGCGAAGCGGCGTCTCGGTTTCCAAGTGAGCCAGACATTTGTCGATCGCCGAGACTCGCAGGATCGCTTCCTTGTCGCCCGACCGAGCCGACTTGGCGGCCTTAGTTTTTGCGTTACCCAACGTTTCCAGATCCGCCAGCATCAACTCCATCTCGATAATTTCAATATCCGAGATCGGATCGACATTGCCGCTAACGTGAATCACGTCATCGTCTTCAAAACATCGCACGACCTGCAAGATCGCATCCACTTGGCGGATATGGCTGAGAAATTTATTTCCCAAGCCTTCGCCCTCGCTGGCTCCTTTGACAATGCCCGCGATATCGACCAGCTTCAAAGCGGCGGGAATCACCTTCTGAGGCGTGATGTATTTCGTGATTCGCTCAAGCCGATCATCCGGCACACTGACCACGCCTTCGTTGGGCTCGATCGTGCAAAACGGATAGTTCGCGCTTGCGGCCGACTTGGAACAAGTCAACGCGTTAAAAAGTGTACTCTTGCCTACGTTAGGCAATCCGACGATTCCGGCTTCCATGTGCCGCGGTCCCTGTAAAACGAAAAGGCGATTTGCTGAGAATTTCTCAACCTTCGCCCGAAATGCAAAACGCAATATGGTAACGAGCCATCCCTGTTTGAGCCAGAACCGTGGCCGTCAAGCACGTCCGGCAGGGCATAAATGATGAGAAACCGCCTTGCCAACCGACTGCTTGCGTCTGAAAGATCGTCGCATTAGTGACTCTTGGCCCAAGCCGTCCATTAAACTCCAGCCGTCCTTCCGTGCTGTCTTTATTGCTCGGACACCCGCCGCTTGGGCACCAAGGCAGGTCGCGCGTTCTTCTCGACGGACTCTGCGGACTCGGCCGGCACCGAATCGCTAAGCGAACCAAAGGTCGTAGCCCAAGCGTGACTGAATGCGGCACCAGAAAACACAATCATTCCGATAATGTATACCCAGATCAACAAGACAACCAACGAGCCGGCGGCTCCATAAACTTCACTGGTCGACGAAAACCTCAGATACAACTCGATGATGTAGCGGCTGCCCGCCACCATCGCCGCTGTCAACAAGCCCGCTGGCCACACATCTCTCCACTGAACCTTCGTCGAGGGAAAGAACCAGAAAATCATTGAAAAGATCAACGGCATCAATAGAAAAGACAAACTGCGATCCGCCAAGTTCAACCAGTACGCCATCATGTCCCCAGAGAACATGGTGTTCAAATAAGTGATCGCCGAACTGAGCATCAGCGCTCCGACCAGCAAAGCACCTGCGAGTAACACCATGCCGATGCCAATCAATCTCTTCTGCAGCGAAAACCAAAACCCAGCCCGTGAATCGTAAGGCACGTGCCAGATATCATTGAACGTATCGTACAACTGTGAAAAAACTCCGGACGCTCCGAACAGCAAAATCGCAACGCTGATCGCTCCTGCCAACAGCCCCGAGTTCGGACGTGTCGCATTCTTGATCAGGCCGGAAACGGTGTTTGCCACAGAATCGTTGGTCAGTGAACGAACTTGATCGATCAGCTCCGCCTGAGCCACCGCGTCCCCATAGAAGTAACCTGCAATCGCGATCGCAATCATCATCAACGGAGCCAACGACAACATCGTATAGTAGGTCAGCCCGGCAGCCATTCGAGGCGATTGAGCCGCCTTCCAAATGGTGACGGACGATTTCAAAAGGGTCCAAATTTTGTAAATCATGAATGGATCGATGGCGAAAAATTTCAGGCGAGACGTTATTTTATCAGGAATCGAAAGACAACAAGAGAACGTTTTTCCCAATATTCTCCTGCCAAACCGAATCATTCCAAACGTCTGGCCTAAAATCCAAATAAACCGTCTTTCCTGACGAACAGACCGCCATGAACAACAACGAACCCAAAAAAGAACAAACCGACCCGAGCGTTTCCAGCGTTTACCAACATTTGGTATACGGGCTTTCTCTACCTGAAAGAGCCATTCGGACGACGGCAGCAACGGTAGGCGGAGTCATTCACGAATCGGCCACGCTACTGGTTCCACAAGCCTTTCGTGATTCGAAAACGTACAACGTGTTTGTTCACCAGATGCTCGATATGCTGGCCAAGGACGTAGGAGGAGTCGAGCGCCCCACTGACGAGCAAAAGCCTGCGGTCAGCAGTAGTGAAAAATCCGACAATGCTCCAAAAACCGAGGGTGCAGAAACTGACGGTGTCACCCAAGAGTATGTTGCTCGCAAAACGGTCGGCACATTTGTTGATCTTGCAGGACTCGCCACGCTGCACGTTTCTCCGCTGACGGTGCTGGCGGTCGTGAGTGACGTTGCTTACGGGACCAAGACTTACTTGCACGAACTTTCGGAAGAACTGAAGCGTGAAGGTGTGATCGCCGAAGACTCGACCATCGACAATGCGGGCGAACTATTAGAAGCGATCGCAAAAACGTCTGCCGACACCGCTGACCAGTTCGACAAGCCACCGCTCAGCGTGCAAGGCCTTGCCGAAACGATCCGGCAAACCACGGACCAGCTATCCACCATCGACCCGACGTTGATACTGCCTCAATCGGAGATCAATCAACTATGGACAGACATGCAGTCGATGGCCGATCGAGAAAACGTGAACTTGTTTGAAATCTCCAGCGCGATGACGATGTACACGCTGGACAACGTCAACACGGCCACTCAAGGTGCCCTGACCACGATCCGAGTCACCGGACAACTGCTCGACCGCGAAGTGCTTGATCACTACCGGCAAGGTTTGAATCAGATTCAGGAAGAAGGTCTGTACTCAATGCTGGCCAAGACAAGTGAGCCATACATTAACGCCGTCTGGTTCAACTTCTCGACCGATCGCCCGACGCTGACCGAAGATATTGTGTCTGGCAAAATGGCCGGTCGCGTCTGGGCCGAGTTTCAGCAGTGGCGGACGGGGACAAACGATGAATCAAAAGACTAACGGTATGGCGATGGTTGTCCGGTTCTTTACGTCAATTGCAAATGACAAATGAGAATTGAAAAATAACAAATGACAAATTTTTGAAATCAACCTTACGGTCAGCAGCACCTAAAATCTGAAATCAACTCAGCTGGAGGCCGAACCTGAGATCAGCAGCAACTCGCCTCGAGAAACAACACAGACTCGGATTTGTCATTTGTTAACTGTCATTGGTCATTTGTCATCGGCAGTTTCCCATTGGTCACCGAGATCCTCACGCAGTGCACGCCACCTCGCCCAAATGACAAATGAGAATTGAAAAATAACAAATGACAAATTTCTGACGTCAGCCTTGCGGTCAGCAGCATTTCAAACCTGAAATCAACTCAGCTGCAGGCCGAACCTCAGATCAGCGACAGCTCGCCTCGAGGAACAACACAGCCCCGGATTTATCATTGGCAGCAAACAATTTCTGCCCAAATCACTTTTTCCTGGCGGTTTTCGCTGATGCGTTGATGATTCGGCAGAGCTGTTGGTTTTCATCAATCAGTTCCTCTAGCAAATTAACCGGCATCAAATCTGCTCGACAAATCATCCGCAGCCAGACACTCGTTTCGTTTAGTTCCTTTAATGCAACCTTCAGTTTGTGAACAAAGTCGGCGTTGCTCTCGGCCCCACGCGCCTCTGCATAGTTTGGAGCGGGCGATGTCCCGCTTCTCAATAGTTGCCTGCCAATGTGCTTGGCAGCAGGAGAATCGGGCAATGCATTTGCCAGATTGATAATCCGCACCGCAAAATCAATCAAGCGGTCTTCAAGATCGTTGGCATCAACCATTCCCGTCTCCTTCAATTGACAAATGAGAATTGAAAAATAACAAATGACAAATTTTTTGACGTCAACCTTACGGTCAGTAGCACATCAAACCTGAAATTAGCTCAGCAGCATCCCGAGCGCGAAGGCAATAACAGCTTGCCTCAAGGAGCAACACAGCCTCGGATTTGTCATTTGTTAACTGTCATTTGTCATTGCAATTCCCCACTGGTCACCGAGATCCTCACGCAGTGCACGCCACCTTGCCCAAATGACAAATGAGAATTGAAAAATAACAAATGACAAATTTTTAACGTCAGCCTTACGGTCAACAGTGATCCGAATTTGTCATTTGATTAACTATCATTTGATTAACTGCCATTTGTCATTGAGGTCTACTGCAACCCCAACGAAAGCAAAAACCGCGTCTGCACTTCGGCATAAGCTTCGATCAATTCAGCCGGTGTTATCTCACCGCGGCTCGATACGCGAATCGCTTCGCTGGTCACCCGCGCCTTTGCGACCGAGTCGACCAATGCGATCTCGCACCAAGTTACATCTTTGTCATAGTCAATTTTGACCGTGTCCGGATCCGCCTCTTCCACACAATCCACAATCGCCTCGACATCCAAACCGCCCGACACGGCGACCTCAAGAATCGAAAACTCGCCGCCAAACACCTCGGCAAACGCTTCACTGGCCAACAGTTCGGGATCCGTCAAACCAACCACGCATCGGCGCCAGATGACTTTCCCCGGTCGCTCTTCATCTAGACTGACTGTGACCTCGTATACGAAGCCGGGTGTCGTGATCACGCCCAGTCCTTCGTCCGGCTCATTCACCTGCAATTGCTTTCGCTTGAGGCCAAAAGCCGATCGCAGAGAGCCAAACTTTTGCTCCAAATCCGCATCCAGATCATTTTTTGCGAGCTGAACAACATAGCGAACATCGCCCGGGCTGGCCGATGCCGGCACGCGGCCGCCTTTGGAGAATCCTTTCAAATCCTTAATCGACATGAAAGATTCACTAATTAGTCGGACTTCGTCTGCGTTTGACATGGTCTTCGCTAGGGGTTTGATGCTGCCCATTGATCCAGAAAAGGCCAATTGTCTAGGTGAACGGTAATTTATTCAACGGGTTAAGTGATCCGATGAGCGTTGAAGGCGGCCCGCCGTTTCGCTACGATCAAAAGCCCTAATGACTTACGATCTTGCTCGCGGCTGAAATCTATGACTCAACCAGAGACCCCCGACCCGCTTGATTCAAACGACTCATCGCCCGAAATCAACAACTCAGAGCAAACCAGTCGGCGCGAGTTCATGGCGGGTGCCGCTGGCATGATGGCCGCCGGATCCATGGCTTCCGACAACTCGGCTGCTTCAGACGCTGTCGACGTCAGCCACCTGTTTCAGCCTGAGTCCTACTGGTCGGACCGGATGAAGGCTCCCGAAGATGGGAAGAAGTACGGCTGGTTCATTGATACGCGCCGCTGCATCGGCTGCCACGGCTGCGAAGTCTCCTGCAAGGCTGAAAACGATGTCCCCTTGGGCAACTACATTCGCCAAACGTTTTACAAAGACGTGGGCGAGTACCCAAAAGTTGCTCGGATGTTTTTGCCAATGGCCTGCCAGCACTGCGAGGATGCTCCGTGCATCAAAGCCTGCCCGTGTGGCGCGCTGCACAAGGGCGGCGGCGGTAGCGTGGTCATCGACTACGAAAAATGCTGCGGCCACGCGACATGTGTCGACGTCTGCCCCTACGGAGCGATTTACATCGACCCCGTCGCCAACCAAGCGGTCAAGTGCCACAACTGCTACCACCGAGTCGATGAAGGACTCGAACCCGCCTGCGCGACAACTTGTCCGTCAGACGCGATCTACTTTGGAGATTTGAATGATCCTCAATCCAAAGTTTCAGCAGCGATGACGGCCGCCAAAGAACAATCGCTCGACCTCGTGCAACTGCGTGGTGAAAAAAACACAAAGCCGCGAATGTGGTTCGCGGGCAATGGACCTGCCGAAATCGAACCGCGTGTTCCTCGCGAAGGCGAGTCGTACAACAACGACAGCTACAATATTTACAACTGGAAAGAAAAGCCGAACGAGTGACCATGAAATCGGATTCTAAAAAAGCTCAATCTTCACGCCGCCAGTTTCTCACGCTGGGCGCTGCGGTTCTTTCTGCGTCGACCGTAGCTCAATCGACTTCAGCGGATGACGACACGGCCGACAAGCTAAAAAAGAAGACTCGGCCGCCGCAAGGCATCGACATGGACAAATGGAAGCGGCTCAAGGGAATCGATTACCCGGCAGGCAGCGAGAAAACTCCAGGCGTCTGCAAACTTCCCGGCCCCAACGCCAAACGCAACTGGCCCGACCCGGACAAATACAAAGGAACGAAAAAAGTTCCCGGCATGTGTCAGCTGTGCAGCACCATCTGCGGCATCATCGGCCATGTGAAGGACGGTCGAATCATCAAACTGGAGGGGAACCCAAACGACCCGAACAGCCGCGGCAAACTCTGCGCTCGCGGGCAGGCAGGACTGAACCATCAGTACCACCCCGAACGTCTGCTCTATCCGCTACGCCGAATTGGCAAGCGTGGCGAAGGCAAGTGGAAACGCGTCTCATGGGACGAAGCTCTGACGGAAATCGCGGGGCGACTCAAAAAGACACGCGACTCAGGTCATCCGGAAAAATTCGCCTTCCATCAAGGCCGCCAGCGTTCCAAGGATGCACTCAAACGATTCCTAGACGCATTCGGAACCAAGACACAGCTTTCGCATCGCAGTTTGTGCAGTGGGAACCGGCGTGCGGCGAACCTTTCCTTCCTGTGGGAAAGCGACTGGGATCTGAACGACGTTGAAAACAGCAAGTACATTCTCAACTTCGGCTCGAATGCGTTCGAGGCCCACCAGGGCCACATCCCGTTTGCCAATCGTATTCAAAACGGTCGCTACAACAATGGCGCGAAGATGGTGACCTTCGACGTGCGACTTTCCAACACGGCCGGCGCGAGCGATGAATGGTTCGCACCGTTTCCAGGCACCGACGGAGCCGTTGCGTTGGCGATGTCCAACGCGATCCTGACCGCCGGCGCCTACGACGAAAAATTCATCAATACTTGGACCACCAGCAGCGTGGACGAACTGAAGGAGCACCTGAAGGGCAACACGCCCGAGTGGGCCGAAAAGGTTTCCGGTGTTCCGGCCGCCGACATCCGCCGCATCGCGTTGGAGTTCGCTGCCGCTGCGCCTGCCGCCACCACCATGTGCAATCGTGGAAGTTCGGCTCATCTGAACGGCTTCTACAACGACCGAGCAATTCAGTTGCTCAACGCAATTGTCGGCAGTGTCGGGCAGAAAGGCGGTTGGTGCTGGTCGCCATGGGGAGGGCTCGATCCCGTCGTAAAAACTCCGCCGATGCCCGCCAAAGCCAAAACATGGAGCGTCCTCGAAGATCCGCCTGAATTCCCGCTGGCCAACGTCTGGCGACGGATGCGAGTCGGTGAAATTATCTACTTGTACCTTCAGCAGGGGCGAGGCGATATCGATGTCTACATGACTTATAACCTTGATTCCCCGCTGACATGGCCCGAGGAAAGTCTGACCAAGGATGTGCTGAGTAACGAGGAACTGATCCCGTTCCACATTTGCATCAACCCGTTCTACAACGAAACGGCTCACTACGCTGACATCGTGCTTCCGTGGACCACGTATATGGAACGCTGGGACTTGGATGCACGAGGAAGTTATAACTTGCGTCCTTACGTTGGCTTGCGCACGCCGATGGTCGAACCGCTGGGCGAGGCTCGTGACGTGCGAGATTTCTTCCCTGAGCTGGCCAGAAAAATTGGTGGCGGCATGGAGAAAGCCTACGACTACGGAACCACAGAAGACTTCATGCGTGAATGGGCATCCAGCGTGCCCGAGAATCCAGACACCGGAAAGGGTGGACTGGACCGATTGCTGGATGAAGGTGTTTGGGAAGACACGTCACGCGAACCGTTTTACGAACCGTTCAAGCAACCGCTCAGCGAGGACGACATGGCAGGCGCCACGGTCGATCCGGAAACCGGCCAGATCACCAAAAACGGAATCGGTATCGGCATCATGATGGACGGCAAACCCATTCGAGGCTTCAAAACGCCCAGCCGGAAATTTGAAATCCGCAGCGTGTTCCTCAGCCAGATCGGCATGAATCAGGATTGCAGTGACTTGATTGCCGCCAGCGGTATGACCAAAACCAAAAACCGCCCCGCTCAACATGATGGGCACGATCAGAAGATCGAAGAGATGCCCGTCTGGATGCAACCGGTCGAGCACACGGGATTGAACGCAAACGAACTGATCATGACTTCGTTCAAGTGGAACGTTCACAACCATGGCCGCACGATGAACCTGAAATGGTTGGCCGAAATTGTGCACACCAACCCTGCTTGGATGAATCCAGAAACAGCTGAAAAACTAGGTCTGAAAGACGGTGATTGGATCGAGCTAACATCGTACTTCTCGCAAATGCTTGAAGAGAAAATGCCGAACCTCAAGCACGGTAATCGCGATGCTACTGGCCGGATCGTATCGGGAAAAATGCGAGTCCCGATCGTGACGATGCCCGGAATTCATCCGTCAGCGATTGCGATGAGTAACAGTTGCGGTCACTGGCAGTACACCGATGTGGCCAAGGGCAAGAAGACGCCTCAAGAAACACTGGTTGCCGCCGAAGGCGATCGCGGCTACTTGGCAGGTAGTGATGCGGTCACGTATCAGGATCCTGACTGGCAGCGCAACATGTGGTGGGAAGACGAATCGGGTGGCGACCCTGCTGCGTGGAAGCAGAACACGGGCAACGGCTGGAACCAAAACCAGATCATGCCAATCGCTCCGGATCCCATTACCGGCCAACAAGCCTTCCACAGCACCGTGGTCAGCGTGACAAAAGTCGGGTAGGCGCTTCTTTTAAATGACAAATGAGAATTGGCAAATAACAAATGACAAATCTTTGCCGGCAGGATTTCGGTCAATAGCACCTCAAACCTGAGATTAGCTCAGCAGCACCCCGAA
>CAZLYM010000047.1:19999-22310 GCA_964563475.1 uncultured Pirellulaceae bacterium | reverse complement strand
GTTTGGTAGTTCGCAACACTCGCCGCATCGGCGACCGAAGAAGAACCGTAGCCAATGACTTCACCGAGGATCTTGGCTCCTCGCGCCTTCGCGAATTCGTATTCCTCCAAAATCATCACGCCGGCTCCTTCGCCCAGTACGATGCCGTTGCGGTCGGCGTCGAAAGGGCGGCAGGTTTTGGTGGGGTCGCCGCCAGAAATGGCTGCGTTTCGATCGGCCAGTTGTTCTTGAAGAACCACGTGCAAGGTTCGCAACGGTTGGATTCGCGAACCCGTCGCACCGGCGACCATGATGTCGGCGGTACCTCGCTGGATGATGGTGGTTGCCTCGGCGATGGCAAGGCTGGGCGATGCTTCACGCACCGTCAGACTATTGCTGGGACCTCGAAGCTGGTTGTAAATGGCAACGTGGCTGGCGGGCATGTTGGGCAAGTATTTCAGCAGCCACAATGGCTCGACCTTCGGCAGCCCATTTTCGGCCCACTGATTCATCTGAAATTCTTTTTGATCGTCCATGCAGCTCAAGACACCGCTGGCGAATTCTTCCGGCCGAGTGATGATGTAGTCACTGCCGAACAGGGTTCCGATTCTGGTCGGGTCGCAACTGTCTGCCGTCAGTTCAGCATCGGTGATCGCAAGCTGAGAAGCGGCGACTCCCATTTGGATTTCTCGACACATCAGACGCAGCCCCTTTTTGATGCTGCGCTGCATCTTCTTTTCTAGGGGGCCGAAGTTCTCGATCTTTCCGGTGAACTGTTTGCACTCGCCGCCAAAATCAACCGGCAGATGATCGGTCGGCACCAAGTCCATGCGATCAATCCCGCTGCGGCCTGAGTCAAGCGAATCCTTGAGCTCTGTCGGACTGTTGCCCAACGGGCTGATCAGGCCTAATCCGGTGATGACAACTCGACGATCTGAAGCAGGCATTGAATAGTAGCCGGAAAAAGGGGCGAAATGGGTTGGTATATTTGGAAACGGAATCGATCGGATATTTTACGCTCGTTCGGCAGCGCGTCGAGCGGTTGGAAGCCGTTGGGGCGGCGGTTAGTTGTCGGCCGGTTCAAATTGAGTCGAGCTGAGATTTGCAGCTGGCATTCGCAGCTGAGATTCGCTCTTCCCAATCATAGTTGGCCTAGGGTGGATCCTACAACGCGACTCATTATTGACGGGTGATGGGTGCGAGTCGACTGCTGGCGGTCGCGGGTGCACTTGCGCCGCGGGCGGGGCCTCGGTAGTCGAGAAAGAGCAACGCTTCGACTCGGTCGGACCGGTTGCTGAGCAGTTTCAGGCCGCCACCGCTAGTTCGCGGTTCTGGGTTGGCCACCACGCCGCAGCCCAGTAGCAGAACTTGATCTGCTGGCCAGCGGAATCGCTCTTTCAGCCGCCAGCTGACCAGCTGAGGAATTTGCAGGTTCACGGGCACTGAGTTTCCATTGGCGTCGGGGACGTTGACTTTCACGGTGTTTAATTTTTCGACTTGGTCGACTTCGCATTCCACGCAAGCTTCGATCGATTTGTTGTCCAGCGACGAAAGGTAGCTGATCTCAAGCCGATAGCCTTCATTGATGGTCGATATTTCTGGCAGGACGCTAGAGTTGGCACCGCCAAGCCCAATTCCTCTGTTTCCCCAACGTAGGTTTCGAGCAAACTGCACAGGCTGTTTTTTTTCGAGCGTCAACGATTGACCGTCGTGATTGCTTAAGAGACCACCACTATGTTGTCGAAAGTCAGATCGCTTGCTCAAGCCGTTAAGCAGCAACGCGGCGTTTTCTTTTGAGACCAACCATGCCTCAGCGCCCGGTGATTGAACGTCGATCGATTGGAGGATCGAATACGATTGTGAACGCCAATTGGGATTTCCAACGGTGACTAGGCTTACGTCAACGTTTTGCAACTGGCCCTGTGTGCGAACAAACCGGTCAATGATTGGTTTGACCACGTTATGAATTTCTGGCGTGTGGTAGACTCGCAATTGATTCTTGTTGGCGCTCAACACGCCTAGCGGTTGGTTGAACCACATCTCGGTTCCTGTTTCGTGCAGAATCCAATCGATGATCGCTTGTTGCGGATTTTCGATCGAAGGAATTTGTTTCGTGTAAGGCGAGATATCGTACTCGCGCCAGATTTGGCCGGCGGTGTTGGGCAGCGTATTGAGTGTCCGAGTCACTCGGGTGACTGGCGGCTTTTCGCTAGGAGGCGGGACCAGTGATCGAGCCCGCGCGATTTGGGCGGCGACGGGTTGGGCCGCGTTGGGGTTTGAGCGGGTGTCTGATCCAGATCGAGCATTGGTGCCTGAGCCAGCCTGAGGGTTT
>CAZLYM010000047.1:0-19899 GCA_964563475.1 uncultured Pirellulaceae bacterium | reverse complement strand
TGAGCGGGTGTCTGATCCAGATCGAGCATTGGTGCCTGAGCCAGCCTGAGGGTTTGTGTTTTGAGTGCTTGAGCCTTGAGGAGCTGATCCGGGCGGTGACAGATCCACCGATCGTTGGGGGCTAGGAGTTCCGGTCACGTTGTTCGTGGCAGCGGCGGCTTGTGCGTTGACCGGGCCGAAAGACGGACGCCATGGCGCGGCAACGGGACGGCCATCGTTGGACGTGGATTGCATTGGGGCGCCGGTCGCGTGATGGGTAAAACTGACCAGCGAGAACCAGCAGGCGACGCCCATGACAAGGGAGCTGCGAAGCACGGTTGCGGTCGGTCGCTGCTTTGTGTGTTTGGTCACGGATTCTCCCGTCCATAAGGCCTATCATTGTTCTAATTCGCGGGAGTATAGATGGGGTTCGAATAAGCCAACAATACGAATCTGGTGCCAGAAAACGTGAGTGACTCGCTAGCGGCGGACTGTGAGCCTTTTCGGAAAAGCTAGGAAGTGCGGTATTTGAAGTCGGATTGTGCGGGTTTTTTGAGGTAGAAGACGCTTGTCTGGGTGCGTCTTTGATTGTGGGAAGCATTGCCTTTTGAGCCATGCCGGTAAACAATACTAATGCAAGGCGGCTACGGTGCGGCTCGCACCTCAAGCGGTAACCATTGATGAATTCTGTACGTTCTGTCTCAGAAGCTAGACGCGCTTTACCGGTTTCATATGATTCGGTCACGGCGGCTCGTCAGCGACTGCCGGTGTGTGCCCCCAATCCCGTCCCGGCTTCTGAACACGGCGAAGGTCACGACAGCCAAGAGCCTCAAACGTTACTGCAGATCGCTCAACACCGAGGCAAGCAGTTGCTCGCTGGGTGGGCGACCAGTCTGCTGTTGCATCTGTTTCTGTTGGTGGGGCTAGCACTTTTTTCGTTTGGCAATGCGTCGTCGCAGTTGGGGTTGGAATTAGCGTTTTCTGACGCTGAGGAAGCGGTCGATTTAGAAGACGTTCAGTTTGAAATGCCGGCCTTGGATGAGCCCGATTTTTCGGAGAGCCTCGAGTCGGTGTCGATTCCCGAAGAAGCGCTGGCTGATCCTGTGTTGGAGTTTGAAGACCCAGTAACGCTGGCCGATTCACTTATGGAGCCAGCAGCGTTGAGTTCGGAACCTGCCGCGCCTGCGTCAGGAGGCGGGTTTGGTGGTGGCGCCGAGGTTGAGGGGCAAGATTCGGGTGCGAAGTTTTACGGCATCGAGTCAGAAGGGAATCGTTTCGTCTTCGTGATTGATGCGTCGACCAGCATGCTTGAGGGTGGTCGCTGGGGTCGGGCGGTTGAGGAGTTGTTGGAATCGATTTCACAGCTCGAGAGCAATCAGCGGTTTTTGGTGCTGACTTACAGCTCCCAATTTTCGCCAATGATGGACATGCCGCTGAACAAAATCGACCTCGTTAAAGCGACTCGGGGGAACAAGCGTCGGCTGGCGAAGTGGCTTTGGCGGCAGCAACCTGGCGGAATCACCATGCCGGCAGGCGCGTTGATGGTGGGTTTGAGCCTGAATGTTGACGCGATCTACCTGCTTTCTGACGGTCTGCTGATGGATCGAACGGACGCGGTACTACGCCAGCATAATCAGCCGCGACAGCTGCGGTTTGGCGGTGGCCGAAAGACTCCAGTCCACACGATCGCCATGGATGTGGAGGGAGAAGGGGCCAGTCTGCTACAGGTGATTGCCGAAGAAAATGCTGGCATCTTCCGGGTGGTTCAGCAGATCGGCCAATAAATCGACCGGCTGCCGCTCTCGGCGACTACCGTCCTGCCCTGAATACGGTGCTCTTTCGCCCATTTTAAAACATTGACCCAATCTGGGGATCGGTGTATCCTACTCGACCAAAGATTTTTGAGCCGTAGAGAGGTTTCGCGACAGCTTTGCTGAACGAGTTCCCATGAGTAGCGTGTTTCTGGATCAATTGTCCAAACGCTATCCGGGAGGTTTGGCGGCCGTTGATCGCGTATCGCTTGAGGTTCAGGATCGAGAGTTTTTAGTTTTGGTTGGTCCCAGTGGTTGTGGCAAGAGCACAACATTGAGGCTGATCGCAGGACTGGAATCCATCACTGATGGCAAGATTCTTATTGGCGACCGTGTTGTTAACGACGTGGCTCCCAAGGATCGAGACATTGCGATGGTGTTTCAGAATTATGCTCTGTATCCGCATATGTCGGTATACAGAAACATGTCGTTTGGACTGACACTACGCTTTGGCGGTGGAGTACTTGCACGTGGTTTAAGGAAAGTTTTTCAGCCCCGACGGGCGGCGGAGTTATCTGCCAAACGTGCCGGGATTGATCACCAGGTTCGGCAGGCGGCTGCTCGACTGGGCATTGAACATTTGCTCAATCGAAAGCCCCATCAGTTGTCCGGCGGTGAACGACAGCGGGTCGCATTAGGGCGAGCCATTGTTCGGGATCCGGCGGTATTTTTATTTGATGAACCACTTTCAAACCTCGATGCGAATCTTCGCCAGCAGATGCGAGTGGAATTGAAACGGCTGCATCGACAATTGCAGGCGACCATGATCTATGTCACTCATGATCAGGTGGAAGCAATGACGATGGGAGACCGTGTTGCCGTGATGAACGGTGGGCGTATCCAACAAGTTGGCAGGCCGCTGGAGATTTACCAGCAGCCTGCCAACCTGTTTGTTGCTCGGTTTATTGGAAACGTTCCGATGAATTTGAGGCGGGGAACAGTTTCGTTGGAAGGACAGCAAGTCGTGTTTGACGACGGTTGTTTGCGAATGAGTGTGGATCTGGCTGGGCCAGATGGTACCGCAGCGCAGGCAGACGATTCGATCAAGCAACGGTTGGCTGAAGTGGAGGATTTTGCTCGAAGCGACAAAGCGACTGACGGTGCCGATCGGGGTGGCCGGCAGATCGTAGTGGGGTTTCGGGCTGAAGACATCACGATCGTTCCGGCGAAGGAAGGCTCGGATTATCAGGCGATTGCCGAAGTAATCTCGGTCGACCATCTGGGAGATTCGGCGCTGGCCTGCTTGCAACTGCAAGCGTCCGGTGACGGTTCGCTCAACTTACAATTTGGACAATTTGAACAAAATGACCGTCTGGTTTTGGCACGTTTGTCGCCTAGCCAGTCCGTCGCGGCAGGTGATCGCGTCGGCGTGACGGTTGGGCCTCATCGGCTAACCTGGTTCGATCCCGAATCAGGTCAAAATTTGCGGAAAGAAGAAACATGAACGCCAGCGAAGTATTGCGAATTGTTGATTCACTTCATCGTGAGAAAAACATTGAAAAGGAGCTTGTCTTTACGGCAATCGAATCCGCGCTCGCGACCGCTGCGCGGAAGCACTACGGCGAGGAAGCCGACGTCGAGTTCTACATTGATCGCGAGAGTGGTGAAATCGCCGGTCGTTGTGAACAGGAAGAACTAGATCACGAAGAAGTCATCGGTCGTATTGGTGCTCAGACTGCCAAGCAGGTAATCATTCAAAAGATTCGCGAGGCGGAGCGAGATTCGCAGATCGAGGAGTTCAGTGAGCTAATTAACGATTTGATCTCTGGTAGCGTCAATCGCAATGAGGGCCGAGTGACCACGGTGACCCTTGGTAGCGTGGAGGCGATTTTACCCCGCAGCGAGCAGATTCCGGGCGAATCCTATCAGCCGAACGATCGTATCCGGGCGTTGGTTACCGAAGTGAAGCCGCAGGGAAGCCGAGTCAAGGTTGTGCTCAGTCGGACTCGCCCCAAACTGGTGCAGCGGCTGTTTGAGAGCGAAATTCCCGAGATCGCTGATGGTGTGATCGTAATTAATGCTATCTCTCGTGAGCCCGGCTACCGCTCGAAAGTGGCGGTCAGCAGTTTCGACACCAAGGTCGATTGCGTGGGTGCTTGCGTGGGCGTCAAGGGAAATCGAATCAAAATGGTGATCGACGAATTGGCGGGTGAGCGAATTGATATCGTCCGTTTTGACGAAGATCCTCAGGTGATGATTCCCAACAGTTTGCAGCCTGCGGACGTCGATGAAGTCATTTTGTGTCAGATGATGGGCCGAGCGATCGTTTTGGTTGGAGACGACCAATTGTCGCTGGCGATTGGAAAACGCGGCCAAAACGTGCGTTTGGCCAGTAAATTGTGTGGTTGGGACATCGAAATCATGACCCAGCCGGAATTGGAACAGCAGATCGACCGAGCCGTTCAGGGCTTTTGTCAGATTGAAGGAATTGATGAAGAATTGGCGAATCGTCTGGTCGGCGAGGGGTATTTGTCTTACGATGATCTAGAGGTGATTGAGCCTGACGATCTCATGGAGATGGGAAGCTTGACCGCCGAACAAGTCGACGCCATTGTCGAAAAGGCCGAGGTCCTCGCTCAAGAAGCGGAGATCAGAGCCGCCGAAGAGAAACGTGCCAAGCGGCTTGCTGATCAGCAAGCTGCGGCGGAAGCTGCCCAGCAGGCAGCTGCTCCACAAGCACCCCCGGCGGAACCGCCAGCGAGCGCTGCTCCTGAGGTACCGGCAGAGGATGCCGCTGGTTCTCCAGGTGAACAGGCCGCCGAAACTCCGGCGGGCGAAAAGACTGACCAAGCGTGACGTCTGTCATGTCGAAGGTTGGTAAGTTTCATGCTGCAGAGAAAGTGGTAGTGATCAAGATGAAGAAACAAATGTCCGTCTGATGCAGGTAGTTCTGATGAAATTCAGGTCTCGCGTTTTGATGGTTGGAAATAATGACTTGTCTGTGCCCGGTGGCAGTCGACTTGAACGAAAGCTCAAGTTCACTGATTTGCTGGTCAGAGAGGGCGATTTATGTAGAGAATTTTGGCAAGAGTGTTTAAGTGAAGCGTCTGATGTAAATGACGATCGACTTAAACCGAAACAGGAAGGTCACAACACGTGCCCATACGCATTTACGCGTTTGCGAAAGAACTTGGCTTTGATAACAAGCAATTGCTTGATGTTTGCGACAAAGTAAACATCAAAGGCAAGGGGTCTGCGCTAGCAAGTCTTGATGACGACGAAGTTGCCAAAATACGATCTTTCCTAGCCGATGGCGGGGGAAGTGCGGCTGAGGAGCCCGAACCTGAAGCGCTTGCTCCGATGCGCCCCGAGCCAGGTCGCCAGCGCAAGATCGTCGACTTGCCCGATAAGGCTCGTTCGAAAACGATTGACGAGGCTGATGATCCTGTGGGCGATGTTGAGTCGCCTGCCGAGCCAGTCGCAGAATCGCCGGCAGAGGAATCACCGGTTGAAGAGACGCCGATCGCGGCTGTCGAGCCTGAAGTAGTGGAACCAAAAGCTGCCGCCGAACCTGCTGCCGCCGAAGCCACTGAGGCGCCAAAAGAGACCACCGAATCGAAAAAGAAAACGGCCAAGTCGATGGTCGGTAGCTTGCTCGACCGGATGCGAAAGAACAAGCCGAATGCGTCGGTGCGACCTTTGACTCCCGTGCGCCCCGATACGACTCGCAAGCCGGCGACGGTTCGCAATCTTGATCAGCGTGGCTCCAAAACTTCCGATGGCGATGAGAAGAAAAAAGAAGTCCGCAAAAAGACCGGCTTGAACGTCAAGCTGGCTGCGATGCCTGAAGTCAAGCAACCCAAACCGGGTTCCGCTTCTTCGGGCGAAAAAGTTCAAAAGCCCGATATCGCGCTTCCTCAGGATGCGATCGCCAAGGCTCGCTCGGGCGCGGCTCCGCTGGAGCAGTTCACCAAGTCGAACAAGGTCAAGAAAAAAGGCAAAGGCGCCAAAGTGGGCGGAGCCGACGAGACAGGCGAAATGCCTTCTTCGGTTCGGCGTGCCGGTCGCCGAGGCCCCGAAACATCCGGGTTTGGCGGTGGTCGACGCAATCTACGCGATCGTAGGCCGTCACGGTACTACAACCGATCCCGTCGTAAGTCGGGGATTAACACAGCAGCGCCGCGGAAAGACAGTGTTGTTTTGCAGCTGCCATGTACCGTTCGCGAATTCAGTGAAGCGGCAGGTGTGCCGGCGATCCAGGCCTTGTTGACGATCAAGCAACTGGGCGATGAATCGAACAAAACGATTAACTCCCAGCTGGAAGACGAAATGGTCGAAATCCTGCTGGAGCACTTCAAGTCAGAAGTGGAAGTCCGTCAGACTCAGTCGCTTGAAGAATCGTTGATGGGCGAGCTTGATCCAAGCAACGATGACCCGGATTCGATGTTGCCACGTGCCCCGATCGTCACGTTTCTGGGCCACGTTGATCACGGTAAGACATCGCTACTGGATGCTTTAATTGGGATCGACGTCGTTTCTGGTGAAGCCGGTGGAATTACTCAGTCGATCCGCGCCTACGAGATCGAAAAAGGTGATCAAAAGATCGCGTTTGTAGATACGCCGGGCCACGAGGCATTCACCGAAATGCGTGCACGTGGTGCTAACGTGACCGATATCGCGGTGCTGGTTGTGGCGGCGGACGATGGTGTGATGCCTCAGACCGAAGAAGCGATCAGCCACGCCAAAGCGGCGGGCGTTCCGATCATTGTGGCACTCAATAAGATCGACATTCCGGGTGTGACACCTGATAAAGCGATGCAGGATCTGGCGACCCACGATTTGCTGCCAAGTGAATGGGGCGGTGAAACTGAGGTCGTCAAAACCAGTGCGATCAATGGCACGGGTCTGGATGACTTGCTTGAGACGATCCTCGTGACGGCAGAATTGCATGAATACGTGGCCAACCCCGATCGTCCCGCTTACGGAACGTGTCTGGAATCGCATCAGGAATCCGATCGAGGTGTCGTTGCGAAGGTCATTGTTCAGGGTGGTACGCTGAAAGTCGGTGACGTGGTCGTTTGTGGTCAAGCCTTCGGTAAGGTCAAGGCCATGCACGACACGCTGAGACGAAACCAAAAACACAAAGAAGCCGAGCCTTCGACGCCCGTGAATGTAACCGGATTGGATGTCGCTCCGGGAGCTGGCGAAAAATTCTATGTGGTCGATGATATCGCGAAAGCTCGCGAGGTCGCGGCCAGTCGTGAGTTCCAGTCTCGGACGGATCGAGTCGGTGGCTTTACGACGAAGATTTCATTGGAAGAGATTCAACGACGCTTGGAAGCGGGTAACTTGGCCGATCAATCGGCTGAGATGATCACGCTGAACTTGATTTTGCGTGCTGACGCGAAGGGCTCGTTGGAAGCGATTCAGAAAGAACTTGGAAAGATCTCGCATCCGGAAATTCGGATCAAGGTGCTGCAAGCACTGGCCGGAGGTGTCACGGTGGCTGATGTTCGGCTGGCCGATGCTTCCGAGGCGATTATCGTTGGCTTCAACGTTGTGCCTGATGAAAACGCTCGTTCACTGGCGGATGACTTGCAAGTTGAAGTTCGCCGCTACGACGTGATCTACAAGATTGTTGATGACCTGAAAGCGGTTCTTGAAGGTAGGCTGAAGCCAGAAGAACAGGTGGTCGAAACCGGAATGGCAATGATCCTGAAGACTTTCAGTGTCAGTCGTACCGGGACGATTGCCGGTTGTCGTGTGATGCGTGGTAGTGTCGAACGTGACTGCCGCATGCGAGTGATTCGTGACAGCCGAGTCATCGGTGATTATGCGATCGATTCTCTCAAGCGGGAAAAAGACGACGCCAAGGAAGTCCAGCGTGGAATGGAATGCGGTATCAAGCTGGCCGGATTCAACGATGTCAAGGAAGGCGATACGCTCGAGGCCTACAAGATTGAAGAGATCGCCCGTACGCTGTAGTCGGTGCTGAGTCGGAAGGGAAAACTTGGTGACTACCGCCAAGTTGGTTCCAATTTTCGACCTTCGCCTGCGACCCTGTTTTCGTTTTAAATGTGTTCCAAGTTTCGTGACCCGCCCGCTATGAGTTCTCGTCGAGTATTGAAAGCCGCTCAGGCCGTCCGTGAAGTTGTCAGTATGGCAATCATCACGGATTTGAAGGATCCTCGCGTCAAAGACGTGACGGTCACATTTGTCGAGGTCTCGGGGGATATGAGGCAGGCCAAAGTCCACGTGTCGGTGATGGGTGACGAAACTAAGCAGCAATTGGCGCTGCGTGGCTTGCAGAATTCTGCCGGGTATTTACAGTCGAAGGTCGGCAAACGTATCGATACCCGCTACACGCCCCGGATTCAGTTCGAGCTCGACAAGGGGATGAAGAACGCGATGATGGTGACGCGGATTCTGGACGAGGTTTTGCCCAAAGACGAAACTTCCATTGAACAGGATGATGGCTCATCGGAAGCGATGTCGGATACCAATGAAGGTTAGAAAAATCCTTTTGACGAACTTATCACCTGTCTGTTGACCCAAAAATCAAAACTCCATTAACGTCTGATAAATACGCCCATGGCTGCAAAAAACCGAGCTGATCAGCTGACCAAACTGCACAAGTTCGTCAAAAAAGAGTACGAAGCTGTGTTGCCACCTTCCAATCGGTCGGTGCTTGACCACATGCTTTACGCCTGTTGCTTGGAGGATTCGACGTCCGAGGGTGCCGATGAAGCGTTTGCCTGCTTGCAGGAAAATTTCTTCGATTGGAACGAGGTTCGGGTTACGACGGCGGCGGAACTGTCGGAGTCGTTGAAATGTCTGGCCCGCCCCTTGGAAGCGGCCCAGCGGGTTCGCAAGACACTGCAAGGCGTGTTCGAAGCCTATTATCAGTTTGATCTGGACTTCCTGAAAAAGGAAAACCTTGGCAAGTCGATTCAGCAGTTCGAAAAGTTTCGTGGTGTTACACCGTTTGTGATTTCGTATGTCGCTCAGCATGGTTTGGGTGGGCACTCGATTCCTGTCGACAAATCGATGTTGCTGCTTTGCTATGCCTTGGGGATTATTAGTGAAAGCGAGGCGACCAAGGGAAAGATTCCGGGTTTGGAAAGAACGATTCCCAAATCGAAAGGAATCGATTTTGCTGCGTTGGTGCACCCGTTCGCGGTCGAGTATTCGTCAGCTCCTTTTAGCAAAGCAGTCCGGGACAAAATTCTGAAATTGGCTCCCGATGCCGCCGAACGATTCCCGAAGCGAGCCAGCAAAAAGAAAGCGGAAGAGAAAAAGAAAGCAGCCACTGCCGCGCCAGAAACGCCGGTTGCCGAGAAATCAGATTCGAAAAAGGCTCCTGTGAAAAAGACTGGCGCAGCGAAGGCAGCACCGACTAAAAAGGCGACTGCTGCAAAGAAGTCGGCCGCTGCAAAGAAGACAGCACCTAAGAAAGCTGCTCCAAAGAAGAAGCCTGCCAAGAATAAGGCCGCTCCAAAGAAGAAGCCGGTAAAGAAAAAAGCCACTCCGAAAAAGAAGCCCGCTAAGAAGAAAGCGCCTGCAAAAAAGAAGGCTGCAAAAAAGGCGAGCCCCAAGAAAACGAAAAAACGAAAAAAGTAAGCTTGGCGATCGATCATCGGCGTTAGGATTTGCGGATCAATAAATCAATAAGTTACTGAATGACCATGCTTTATCGTTGGTATTTCATGAGCGATTTGAATCGGAATCCGGTAATTTATTTTGGGCAAATCCTTAGAGACAACTGAGGTTTAAAACTCCTTTTAGGCATCCCTTTTTAAGCACCCTACAATACCGGAGACCATTGCCATGGCTGGCCACAGCAAATGGGCGAACATCAAGCACAAGAAAGCGGCCACCGACGCCAAACGCGGGAAGATGTGGTCCAAGCTTAGTAAAGCGATCATCGTGGCTGCGAAGGATGGAGCTGATCCTGACGGGAACTCGCGGTTGAGAACCGCCATCGCGGACGCCAAAGCGGTTTCGATGCCCAAGGACAATATCGAACGAGCCATCAAGAAGGGTTCAGGCGAGGGTGCCGACGCGACCACGTTTGAGGAGATCCTGTACGAAGGATATGGGCCCGAGGGCGTCGCGGTCATGTGCGATATTTTGACCGACAATCGTAACCGAACGGCTCCTGAAGTGAAAAAGCTGTTCGAAAAGCTCGGTGGGAAGATGGGAGCCACCGGGTGTGTTGGCTACCTGTTTGATCGTAAAGGGATGTTCGTGATCGATGCGGCCTCGGTGGACGAGGAAAAGTTGATGGAGGTCACGATGGAGGCTGGTGCAGAGGACATGTCGCAGCAAGAGGACGTGTTTGAAGTTGTCTGTGATCCCAACCAATTCACCGCCGTCAGCGACGCGCTCAACGCGGCTGAGATCGAGTGCCAGTCTCGCCAAGTGACTCGGATTCCTCAGACGACCGTCGACCTAGATGTCGAATCAGCGAAGAAAGTGATGGCGTTGATCGACGCGTTGGACGATCACGATGACGTTCAAAACGTCTCGGCCAACTTCAACCTTTCCGAAGAAGTCTTGGCTGCTTTGTCAGCTGACGAGTAGTTCGCCGCGACGTGTTTCGGGATGGCGGCAGAAATCCATTTCGCCATCCCTCGCAGCTTTTCATCTGATGCTATCGATCGGCCGCCGATTGCCACTAAACCGAATTGCCGTGAGCTAGTAGACCACGCTCGGTGCGACGGTTGCTGTGTCTGGACCGGCAAGAGATTGATCAAAGTGCAGTCCACCGCCACCAGCGACGGATAGCGTTTTACCGATGATCGCTCCAAAGAAACCAGAGCCGTTGGCCATTGTCACGTCGGCTTCCGGAGCGTAGATCGATGCGTGTAGTTGGTGCCCACCTTGGATGTTGACGGGGCCTTGCCCGACAAATATTTGCATATTGCTTGGTATTTCAGTTTGATTGGCGACGGTGCCGTTGTCAAATCGCATCTCTCTTTCAATGTAGATCAACACGGGACCGGCGATACTTAGTCTGCTTCCACCCGCCAAACGAAAGTCTCGAAAATGATAGGTTCCAGCCTGCAGTGTAAGGTTTCGGCCGTTGTCAACGACCATGTCACGCGTAGTGGTGTTGTAGAAATCGTTCCCATGCGGGGGAGGTGGAATGGTGTCGTTGTCGTTGAGGCTCGCTTCTGTGAAGTCGACCGGGTCGAAGGCCAAGCCAGCGGAGCTGTTGTTTTGAGTGCCCGAAATTGACGCACCACTTCCTTGCGAGATCGTCACTGAAGAACCTTGGGCGTCACCAAAAACATCGGCTCCTGAAGCTAGGAAGACGGGGCCGTTACTGCAAATGTCTCCTTCGGACGATTGGTTGCTGCCGCCGTAGGCACCGTCATCTGAATTGTACGCATCTGTGCTCATGTTGTTACGCAACGTGACTCGTTCGATTCCAACGAAACCATTGCAGCTGGGAGTGGCTGCCGCAATCGCAGTCGCTTGGATTTCGGCGAATTGAGTCCCGATAATCGGGGCAAAGAACAGAGGAATGGGGTTGTCAAAATTGGCTGATCGGATCAATCGAACTCGTACTGCGTTGGCACCGCCCGGGATCGTAGTCCCGGAAATGTCATCCGGCTCCCCGGAGCCGGGTGAGTAGCCCTCGCGTGGGATTTCAATAAATGTCCGCGTGTCGTTGTCCCAGTTGCCATATTGAACATCTCGACGTACGTCAAACGTTATGTTGTCACCCAGCAGCCTGTTGCCTGTGACGGCTTCAAAAGCGGCATGGTCAGCCTCGGTTCGTTCTTGCAGCAGGACCTGGATTGCAGCGTCGGCACCTGCGTCTGCAGCGTTCTGTAGCTCATGCTTGGCCACATTGATTACGCCGTAATCGACTGCAAACGCAATGAAAGCGATAAAAACAGGCAGCAATACTGCGACGAAATGGACAACCGCTCCGCGTCGATTGTTTTTGTTGAGCGAAGAAAATGAACGTGTTGCGCGCATAGTTGAACTTTTTTACTTGAGTTGATTAAAACACGGGTAGCGACCATGTCACGGTGACAAGAATGGCCGATCATTCGGTAGGCAATCAATTATTGGGGGCCAGCATCGAACTGAAGCCTGTGACGTTAGTAGCACCAATGCTAAAGGGGTCACCAATTACACTAACCGCATCAAAATCAATTGTTACGGTGCATGAAATTTGGTTCATGTTGGCGACAGTCGATGGATCATCCTCGACATTCAAGGTCACAGTGTCGGACGCAAATGAGCTTGCCGACATATAGTTTTTAGCGATGGTTTCAGCTTCACTTTGAGTTGCTCCAGAGATCGCTGTCGCTCTCGCGGCGGCTCTTGCTGCACCAGTGGTGGCATGAAGTGCCATCAGATAACGACTCGATTCAACCATCAGGAAAATCATCAAGATGAGCAGAGGAGCGATGGTCGCAAATTCGACAGCAGCGACTCCTTTTCGCTTGGCCTGCGAATTCGATTTGCGACGGTTTTGCTTGGTTTTTTGGGAGATCGTGGAAAATTTGGATGAGAAGCACACGACGTTCAGGTCCAGTTGACTTAGGGAGATGGATTACAGGAAGGAAGGAAGTGAGGGAGGCTGAGCTCACCCGAAAAAGCTGAGTGGTCGAATCAGATTCCTCAGTACTTTGCTCAAACAGACTATAGGTCACAAAATCCAACTGGGTCGGCTCAGTCGATGAAATTTTTTGCTGCTTGGAAAACCGCCCAGTGGTGAGCCGCAATGAAGGGTTCGGTCGTGCTGTGTGTGACAAAATTGCAACCTAAAGAGGCGAGTTTTGTGTATAGTTTCAAATCCGAGTTACGGCTGATACCAGTCCAATTGGCTCGTTTTTTTGAAACTTTGGCCTCAATAGCGAATCCCGTTATGGTGCGCTATCACTGCGAGGCGAGAGAATTGCAAAAGGCGTTCGTAGCTCTTTGGTATTTTAAAATAAGCTCCTGTATTAAGGGATAGGTTTTGACACAAGACGTGCAGCAGTCTGGCGGATCTCTGGCGCCAGTTCCCAACTCTGATGAAGTGATTCAACTAGCGAGCGACCTGCTGACGTCGTCGCGATCGATGGAAACATCTGCCGAACGAAAACGTTCCGCGCTGATGGCTCGGATGATGGCAGACGCCAATGGAAAGCAGTTTACGATGGCGTTGGCGGATCAGGTGCTGCGTATTCTTGATCCGAAGCGAGCGGCGACTCGACTCCAAGGCTTGATCGGTCAGTTTGGTCTGCCCAAGTATTTGCCGTTGATGGACCGATTGGCGATTCGCATTGGTAACTGGGCCGCGTCGGTTCTGCCAGGAACGGTAATGCCAATGGTGACCGATCGGATTCGGAAAAACTCGCAGCACGTGATCGTCTCGTCAACACCGGCTGTGTTGGATTCCTATCTTCAGTCTAGGAAAAATGATGGCGTCCGAGTGAACTACAATCAGTTGGGCGAAGCTGTCTTGGGTGAACGAGAGGCACTACGCCGCCTTCAGGAAAGCATCGATCGTTTACAGCAACCGGAAATTGATTACGTTTCCATCAAGTTGTCAGCGATCGCCAGCCAGATTTCGCTGACGGGCTACTCGCAAACGCTGGATTTGCTTCGTGAGCGACTTCGCAAGATCTATCGGACGGCGATCGAGTCCAAGGCTGCCAACGGTTCGCCAAAGTTCGTGAACTTGGACATGGAGGAATACAAAGATCTTGCGCTGACGGTTAGTGTTTTTCGTTCGGTGCTCGATGAGCCGGAATTTGAAACGCTGGAAGCGGGAATCGTTTTGCAGGCATATCTGCCGGATTCGTTTAAGGTTCAGCAAGCATTGACGAAGTGGGCGATCGAACGTCACGCTCGGACCGGCGGTCGAATCAAAGTCCGTCTAGTCAAAGGAGCCAATCTGGCGATGGAGAAGGTCGACGCCTCGTTGCATGGTTGGCCGCAAACGCCTTTTGGCACAAAAACCGAATCCGACGCCAGTTTCAAACGAATGCTCGAATACGCGACTCGCCCGGAGCACGCGTCGGTGGTCCGTGTTGGCGTGGCAAGCCACAACCTGTTCGATATCGCACTCGCGCTGCTGTTGCGCGAGCGGCGTGGAGTGACGCAGCACGTCGAATTCGAAATGCTTGAGGGAATGGCAAACGCTCAGGCCCTTGAGATTCGCAAGCGCTCCGGCGGCATGGTGATGTATTCGCCTGTCGTGGCAGACGAAGAATTTGAAGCAGCGGTCGCGTACTTGGTGCGACGGCTTGATGAAAACACCGATGAAGGCAGTTTCTTGGGCGCCATGTTCTCATTGCAGGAAGGCTCGGACGAATGGAATCGTCAGGCAGCTGCATTTTCTGCTGCGATGGATCTGGCTCAAAGTGAAAATCTGGCAGACCAGCCGCAGCGGACCCAGAATCGCTTGACCGAAACTCCGGTGCCGTGTGGGGCTAGCGATCCGTTTCAGAACGAACCGGATACGGATTTTTCCTTGCCTGCCAATCGACAGTGGGCAAGCGAGATTCTCGATCGGTGGACTGACAAAACGATCGAAGATGTTCCTTTGTGCCTTGTCGGTAGCATTGAATCGCGCACTCCAACTGCACCGGCGGCCGATCCTTCTCGGCCCGGCGTTGTCCCCTACCGGTATGCTCAGGCCAGTAGCGACGACGTTGAAAACGCGCTGGCGGCGGCAGTCGAGGCTCAGACTGCGTGGGAGAGCCGAGGCTTTGAGGAACGAGGGAAAATCTTACGACAAGTCGCTGCTGTGATCGCTCAGCAAAGAGGTGATCTGATCGGCGCGATGACGCTAGACTCAGGGAAAGCAATCACCGAGGCAGATGTAGAGATCAGCGAAGCGATCGACTTTGCTAACTATTACGCGATGGGTTGCCCGGATGGTTCAGACGATGGTGCTCAAAGCACTCCGTTGGGAGTCGTGGTTGTTACACCGCCATGGAATTTCCCGTTTGCGATTCCTGTTGGCGGAATTCTCGCGGGTCTGGCGGCAGGTAACGCGGTGATTTTCAAACCGGCGTCCGAAACGGTGCTGACGGGTTGGGTGGCGGTGAATTGCTTGTGGGAGGCGGGCGTTCCGAAGGAAGCGTTGCAGTTTTTACCAATGGAGGACGGGCCCGTTGGAAAGCAACTGATATCGGACCCTCGGACGGATGCTGTGATCCTGACAGGAAGTACTCAAACGGCTCAGCTGTTCCAGTCATGGCGGCCTGATCTGAGACTCTTCGCCGAGACCTCGGGCAAGAACGCGATGATCATCACGGCAACGGCCGACATTGATCTGGCGATCAAAGACTTGGTCCAAGGAGCGTTTGGGCATGCGGGCCAAAAGTGCTCGGCAACCAGTTTGGCGTTGGTCGAGGCGGAGGTCTATGACAGTCCCGGTTTCCAGCAACAACTATTGGATGCCGCCGGCAGCCTGAAAATCGGTTCGGCATGGAATCCTTCTGCGAAGGTGACTCCCGTGATTCGCTCGCCCGATCCAAACCTCAAGCGTGGCTTGACTCAGTTGGATGACGGAGAATCTTGGCTGCTTGAGCCCCAAATGATTGATGACAATCCTTGCTTATGGTCGCCCGGGATTCGCTTGGGCGTTCAGCCGGGATCGTGGTACCACCAGAACGAATGTTTCGGCCCTGTTTTGGGCATGATTCGAGTTTCGAACCTAGACGAGGCGATTCGAATCCAGAACAGTAGCCGCTTTGGTTTGACGGGCGGCATCCATTCGCTCGACCCTGAGGAGATTGCTGACTGGCGCGAACGAGTGGAAGTTGGTAACGCTTACATCAATCGCGGGACGACCGGCGCCATTGTGCAGCGCCAGCCATTTGGCGGCTGGAAGGATTCGAGTGTTGGTCCAGGAGTGAAGGCGGGTGGGCCGAACTATGTGGCTGCGTTTCGTGAGTGGTCCAACGATGAGTCACCAACGACGAATCCAGTCAACCCTGGCAACAAAACAGTTGAGGCGTTGATCGGATCGCTGAATAAGCATCTGCCCGCCGATCTGCATGAGTCCATGGCGAAGTCGGTCGCCAGTTATGCTCATTGGTGGCAGAGCGAATTTTCGATTGCTCACGATCCGTCCCAGTTGCATGGCCAGACGAACCATTTTGAGTATCGACCTCAGCCGCAGCACGTGCTGCGTTTTGAGCAGTCCGGTGAAGTGAAGCCAGAGGATCTGTTGTCGGTTGCCCGAGTGATCGCCGCCTGCCATCTGACGAATTGTCCGTTGTTTATCAGCTCCGATGTTAAAAACGACCAGATCGCAGCCATGCTGACGGAAGTCAGTTGGGCGATATCGGCGGAGGCACGGGTGGAGTCGACTGAGGCATTTGTCGAGTGGCTGCAACAGCAGCGCAATGGCACTCTTCGGATCGTGGGCGACTACCAGCCCGAGCAATTTGCTCCATCGGTGATCGGCAACATTTTTATCGTGTCACCCAATGTGTTATCCAACGGCCGCATCGAGTTGCTGAACTACCTTCGCGAGCAAGCGATCAGCGAAATGGTGCATCGATACGGAAACCTGACTCGAGCCGCGGTTTGAAACATGAGGTCTAAAACCGGAAACGCAAACCCGTGAATGCGGAGCCGATCGTGACGCCGCCAATGTCGTGGTAGTTGTATCCGAATGTCAATTCTGTTTGCTGGCTCAACGCGCGACCAAGGCTGATCTGCGCGTGGGTCAGATCGGTATCCCCAATGGTGCCAAAGTCAATTTCGCCTGTTAGCAACCAGCGATCAGAAAGTTTCCAATCCAATCCGCCAGTCATGTTGAATCCCGCGTCGCTACCGTAGGCGTCGCTTAACCAATTGACGCCCGCACCTATTCGCATTCGGAAACGATCGTTGGCTAAAACAGGTTCGTAAGTCAGATTTACGTCACCCAAATACAGGTGATCGCGAACGCTCACGCCCGATTCTCGGAATATGGTCACGCTGGTGTCGATTCCGAGTCCGTTTTTTGGTTGAAGCAGCAAGCCAAGGTTGCCGTGAGCGATGTCGGCAAAGTCGGTTCCGCCTAAAGCGGAAAGTCGAACAGCCCAATCGAAGTCGGGCCATTGCTGGAAGTAGGTCTCGCTTACCGTTGTTGGTTGAGGTGTTGGTGTGTGCACCGGCAATGTTGGCTCGACCACTGTGTCGTAAGCCGGTTGAGGTGCAGCGACAATGACTGGGGCAGGATCAACCTGAGTAACGTGGTGATGAACCACGTGAACAGGTTTGGGGCGACTGAACGCCACAGAACTAAGGAAAAGACCTAGGCTTCGATCGCTACGGCGGTCACGACTTCGATTGGCCGAACGATTTCGCTGTTGGTGTCCGTGATCTCGAGAAGTTTTGCGTTTAGCGTGATCGTCACGGTCTCGTTTCAAGCGTTTGGGTTTCTCTTCTTTCTTGGGTTCTTGCTTTCGCGGTTTCTTGGGCTTGCTTTCTCGAACGGCCTCTCGCACGCGACCAAGTTTTCCCTGCCCATGAGCGGTTGCGGTTACCCCAACGACCAACGCACAGACTGCTAGAACCATGCAAGCGTTTTTTCGAACCGTATTCATCAGCCATCCTTTGCTGTCGAACCAAATTGACTTGTTCAATTGATGGTTACAGCGAAAAGCAGCTCTCGTGCCAAACACGATTTTTCGAACAAACTCATGGAAACACGAGTCGATTGAAATGCTGTCAGCGAAATGCTGGCGTCGTCAATTCGATTTCCAAGCATCGAAATTGATGACAGTCATGGTTGGCCATGAAGGTATTTC
The DNA here is from genome assembly GCA_964563475.1 of uncultured Pirellulaceae bacterium. GTDB lineage: Bacteria > Planctomycetota > Planctomycetia > Pirellulales > Pirellulaceae > Mariniblastus. The sequence continues at coordinate 2,408 of CAZLYM010000047.1, read as the reverse complement.
ATCTCGCCTCACGCCCTAGCTCAGACAGCCTTGCAACAAGGCAAGTGTCTCGGGCGTGTTGAGTGCCGATTTGCCGAAACCTTGAATGGCTCCTGCTGCGACGGCGGCGTCTTGGGCGTCTGAGTAATTCGAAACGACCATGATGGGGATGTTGGAAGTTGCCTCGTCCGCCTTGAGTGCTCGTAGCGTTTCCATCCCTTCGTCGCCATTGGCATCGTACAGGCGATTGATCAGCACGAGGTCGGGTTTCAGATCTTTGGCCATCGTAATGGCCTGTTCATGAGAATGAGCCCGTTGAACATTCACATCAAAATTCTGCGTCAGCAAGCCGCTGATGCTCGAGTGGTCCGGGTTGCATTGCCCGACATCAAGTACTGTTTTGCTCATTGTGTTTTTGTATCTGCGAGTTTGAGGTTGTTAGATTTTGAGTCACTCTGTTTTTGGTCATCTGAGAACAAGTTTTTTTGTCCTCGGTTCTTCACTTTTGCATTTGTCTTTTTGCCTGCGGCTTTTTTCGTCGGCTTACCGCCTTTGGTAGGCTCCGGGGAGCCGTCGAGCGGATCACCGACTTCGATCGAGTCGAGTCGCTTCCGGCCGTGATCGACGTACTCTTTGGATAAGTCAAAACCGATCTGCTGGCGGCCAAGCTTTTTGGCGACGGCCAATGTGGTCGCACTTCCTGAAAATGGGTCGAGCACTAGTTCTCCCGGCTCGCTGCACGTGCGAATGATACGACCAAGCAATTGTTCTGGCATTTGGCAGCCGTGAAAACCGGCTCGTTCTTTGAACGTACCGGCTACTCGCGGGATGTACCACGTGTCTTCGGAGTCTTTGAAGCTGTCGGGCAAGTCTTGAGGACGCAGGATAAATGTGTCGGCGACACTTTGGCCGGCTGGTGGAATAATCCACGTATCGTCCGGCAGCCGCCCCTTTGGATTGGCTCGTTTGTCGTTGTAGACCAGTTCACGAGCCGAGGGGACTCGGTTTTCCAGATCGTCGCTGCGAAACGTGAAGTTGTCTTTGTCCTTCACGAAGTAAAACAGGTGAGCGTGGGATCGAGTGAATTTGTTTTTGCAGTTCACGCCAAACGTGTAATACCAGATAACCCAACTGCGGCAGTGGAAGCCAACTTTTTGGCTTTCGATTTTAAGCTCGGCCGCGTACTCGTCACCGATCGCCAACCAGAATGAACCGTCGGGTTTTAAAGCTCGGTGGACACCCTGGATCCATTGGCTGCACCAATCGATGTACTGTTGATGTTCAACTTTGTCGTCGTAGACGTCGTAGTCGTAGCCGATGTTGAACGGCGGATCGGCAAAGGCAAGATCGATGGAGCCTTCTTCCAGCTTCTGCATGCCCTTGATGCAGTCACTGTTGAGAATTTTCGATGTCCAGTTTTTGGTTGAATTAGGCATGGCCGATCCGCAGTCGGTAAATGAAGAGGCATCATTCTACCAAGTTGGCTAGGCGAGCGCAACTGAGTGAATTTGACTCAAATCGACTTGGTTTGCAGTTGCCTCTGGGGTGGAGTGAGATTGGCTTTCAGCCAAATGTTGTATTGTCCATGTTTTCCATGGGCGTTGCCCATGGCTAAGGTGACAATGCCCTTCTTGAATTAGCCCCGTTCGTTTTTGCAAGGTCTGGGACGTGTGACCCTGCGTTGACCGCAGGTGTATCAGAAAGAGCTGGGGAAATTGTTTCCTTGGCCGCCGAGTTTCACCTGCTATAATGGCTAAGTTGGGGAGGCTATCAGGAACACAAGGCAGTATTGAGGAAACCGGCTATGGAACGATTTTCTGACATCGTAGATGCAGTCAACGAACTTCCGCTAGACGATCAGTTTGCACTTGCTCAAATTCTCAAACAGCGACTTGCGGCGAGAGAGCGAAGTGAGATCGTCCAGGATGTCGCAGACGCCAAAGAAGAATATCGAGTCGAAGGCCTAAAGCCGCAATCCGCTCGTTCGATCATGGAAGAATTTCGGGATGACGCGTGAGCTGATCCCGACGACAGCGTTTGGGCGAGCAGTTCGCAAGTTTCTGAAGCGGCACCCTCAGTGTGCTCAGAGCATTGAAGAAACGCTTGACGCACTTTCGGCCGATGCGTTTGCTCCCAAGCTGCGAACGCATAAACTAAAAGGCGACCTCGATGGCGTGTGGGCGTGTAGTGCTGGCTACGATCTGCGAATCCTGTTTGACTTTGTTGAAGGCGACAACGGTCCTAGGATTCTGCTTCTCACGATCGGAACCCATGATTCCGTTTACTGATTTAACGATCCTCAAGTCAGAAGCTCTGGAATCAGCTCGAGCAGGCGTTTGTGCGCAGGACTTCAATTCGTCTCGGTTCCACCACACTGCTCGATCTGCCCACAGCGTTGGCGCGATTGGCTTATCCGTTCAGCCGCTCGC
>CAZLYM010000046.1:15336-22374 GCA_964563475.1 uncultured Pirellulaceae bacterium | reverse complement strand
TGGCTGCTCAGGATGCCGACGCGGAACTCAAGGCAAAGTTCACTCCACTGGCTGAGAAGCTGGCCGCAGAGGAATCGAAAATCGTGGTCGAACTTAATTCAGTCCAAGGCAAAGCGATGGAGCTTGGCGGCTACTACTTCCCGGACGAAGCAAAAGTCCAACAAGCCATGCGCCCCAGCGAGACTTTCAATCAGGCCTTGGCCAGTTTTTAATGCGGCGTACCAACTACCTCACGGGCTGTTATCCATTTTCTCTATGGCGAGGCACTGCTAGATCTAGCGGTCGACAGGAGCATCGTCGACAGAATCGGATTCACGAATAGTGATGCTGTCGAAATCCCAACGATCCATGGGTTCCAAATCTTCAAGTGTGACTTCATCAGGGAAGCGGACTTCACACTTCACGACTTTGATTCCGTCGCAACCATCGAGCAACTTTTCAAGATCTTTACCAATTTTGAGCGTTGCATCGTAGGTGTCCCCCTCTTCGGCACTCTCAGCTTCGCCGACGCATAGGATCAAGACTTTGTAGTCTTCCGAATCCTTCAATTCTTTGGAAGAAACATTTATGTGAATTTCCTTGAGCTGACCCTTGCTCTTACTCAACAGCTTTTTGATCTTATCTTCAGTCTTTCGATTTATACGTTTATTAAAGTTGTCAGGGAAAGCAGCTCGAAAGTACTTACGTGCAACCCAACGGACCAACAATTTCACAGTTTCGGGGGTAAGCCGAAGTGGCAACGGCTTGAATCGGCAAAGGTAACCGCGCGGAATCGAGCGTCGATCACGCGAATGAAATGCGAAAGATTTCCCAACGTCATCATCTCGGACATGCAGCGTGCGAGCGTTTTTACTCCAGCTGTAGCCTTTGTCCGGCTTTTCAACCTGCTGCCCGTATATAACTTCGATGACAGGTTCATTCCGCAGGTCGTGATGGACAATATCGCAGTCCTGCGTGATAAGACACCAAATCCCGTCATCTTTCTGTACCGGTAAAATGTTTCGCTTGTAGAGCCAAGCGACAGCGTCAGGCGAAAACATGGCACCTTGATGCCATTTAGCGGCTCTTATCTTATTGACATCAAATAAATCGGCCTCCCGCTCGTGTGCGCAGGGTTTACCGAAGGTCTTGAGAAGCCAATCCCCAAATCTCGCCAATGGATTCACTGTGACTCCACCCTTGAGAGCTAGTCATTTTCAAAACGTTTGCCTGATTCAATGTCACGAATCAATTCAGCGTCGGGATTTGGTTCGGTTGACAGGCCATGTGCCGCTGAAATTTCTTTCATTGAAACCAGCTTGGATGCTGGCAATTTCGATAACGCAACGAGATGCTTGTCAATTTCAACCGAATCTAAACTATCCGCTTTCAACAATTCCAACAATGTAACACCTCGATCGTCAAAGGCATGACGCAGTTGCCGACGCATTGCACGGCCGGAAAGATCATGCCAGCGTTGAGAAATTTGGTGCAGGTTTGCAATCCGCTCCAAATTTTTCGCGTGTGGTTGAGCGTCACCCCGAAGCCAAGAATAAATTGTCGGGCGCTTGACATCCAAGATCGCCGAAAGAGCCGTTACACTCAGCGACAGCCTTGAACGAATGTCGTCAACAGCTGCCGCAACGTCCGTGACCAAAGTAGTTTGCTGCGAGCCGCTCTTCCCAGCTTCTATGATGCGATTCGATTGTGCTTCAGCTACCGCAAATTGCGGCGGTTCACCAGACCCCGTGCCACCCCTAAAGTAGTCGCTGCTGGACAGCAAGCGAATCTGTTCGTTTGTTTTTTGAATCCGAGTGAGGCGACTCCACGGGTTGGCATCAGGAGCGTCGAGAGTGTCCCAGAACTCAAACTCACCGGGATCGATACTAAATTGATCCTCGTACTCGCTTGGCTGAGTAATCGTTACACCGAGCCCGGTTGCTGCGATGCACGGCGCAGCCGTAACCATGAAGATTCTGTTTCGGGTTGGTCTGTCGATGGCGTTCATTCGTTACCTCGCCAGTATTTCAATGCTCTGTCTGTCACCGAGTTTTTAAACGCTGTCGATGTGTGCTGATGCAAGTTCCAAAGCGATTGCTCTAAATCTGCAATGTCGCAGCCCTCATCAAATGTAGTTGTGTTATCAATGTCAAGCAATCGAAACAGCTCGCCGCTTTCTGGTTGGATCGCAAATTTAAGACCTTGAATCTGAAGATCCGGTGGCAAGAAATCAGGCCCTTCAAGTTCAATGCAGCGGATAGAAAGAACACCGTATTCAGTTTGGCATCTTACCAAAGCCTGTGTACGTGTTTCAGCAACATCCAACGGCGTGGGTGAAAGACCGCGAAGACCTTCAGCGACCTGTTCTGTTGGGGGCGACTCCTCAGACTTTCGAAGAACGTTTAGATAACGGATGCCGACCTGTTCCAAGAACGTAAGCTTAGCTTTTTCTTGCACCTCGCCGACCAATGCGGCCAACCGCTGGCTGAAATCTTCAAACTGCTGATAATCGCTGACTGCCAGAACAAGGAAGTCATTGGTTAAAAACATCTCTTCAGTACGAGTGCGGTTCGAGAACACCCAACGAGTGACTTCCGTCGTTTTGATTTTCGGGCCAAAGGTTACTTGCTGTACGGTCTCAGTCGTAACCCTCTCGAGCCCATCCTCTCGTATTCCCGCGTGAATCTCTTGGATCAGGCTGTCCATTTTGGGAACCGCCGGAAATCGCACTTGGCCAACGACAAGCGCCAACGGCGAACGTGAGAGCTGATCGATTACCCCAATGCGTCCCACTTTGATAGATCTCCCTAAATTCTGTCCTGTTCACAGACTTTACAATATACTTTACACCGCTGAACAGGCTAAGGTTCGGTTTTTTTGTCGTCCAGCCCCAGTTTCTAAGGACTATAGCAGGGCAGCCCCCGTAATCTACTCATGCTGACACGTCCCGACAGGGCGATTGTGACAAAAACCCGTCGTGGCCATAGCATAACGCGAGAACCTTTGCGGCCGAGTTCCAAACGGTAAGCCTCAAATTCGCGTGGCTTTTGAATCGCCAAAAATCATGAAAACGCACAAAGAGTCAGCCTTCGCTGAGATACATCGCAAATCGACTTGATAGGCACGCACGCCGAATCCGCGTTCGATTCGCACAGCACCACTCTGGCGTATTTTCGTGGCTTCTTGTGTTTTTCGTGGCCACAAATCGCTTCGATTCTCGCGTTTCACTCGATAAAATAGCCCAATGCGGTGAATACAGGCTATAATTACCGCATGAGGTGCGGTGAATAGATGGCGTATATCCACGAACAGGCGGGCTGGCCGGAACTGACTTGGGACAGTGATTTGCTCACTGCGCCTGTGGCCGATGTGCGTCATCGCCAAGGTCGCCTGCTGGGCAGAATGGAAAGCCTCGGCTTCAAACTGCAGGCCGAAGCGAGCCTCAGCGTTCTTACGGCTGATGTGGTGAAGTCCTCCGCGATCGAAGGCGAAGCGCTCGACCCCGATGAAGTCCGTTCTTCCATCGCCCGCAAGCTGCGAATAGATGCAGCGGGTTTGCCAGAACCAAGCCGAAATGTCGATGGAGTGGTCGAGATGATGCTCGATGCGACCCAGCATTTCCAGAAAGAGCTTACCGCAAAACGATTGTTTGGTTGGCACGCATCACTCTTTCCGACTGGTCACAGTGGAATCCATCGTATCGCCGTCGGACAATGGCGTGATGATGAATCTGGACCGATGCAAGTTGTCTCGGGACCGATTGGAAAAGAGCGAGTTCACTTCCGGGCTCCCAGTGCAAATCGGCTTGCGGGTGAAATGCAACGATTTCTCGGTTGGTTGAATACATCAAACACGAACGACCCCGTTCTGAATGCTGGCCTCGCACACTTCTGGTTCGTCACCCTTCACCCATTTGAAGACGGCAACGGACGAATTGCTCGAGCCATCGCAGATATGATGCTTGCGCGCGCTGATGGGACTGAAAATCGCTTTTACAGCATGTCATCGCAGATCGAAGCCGAGCGCAAGGAGTATTACCGCCAGCTTGAGTTAGCTCAGAGTGGTGACCTGAACATAACTGATTGGCTGGCGTGGTTCACTGATTGCCTTGGCCGTGCAATCACGAGCAGTGATGATCGTCTCGCGGGCGTACTGCGAAAGGCTCAGATTTGGGATCAACTCAATCAGCATTCGGTAAACGAACGTCAACGGTTAGTAATCAACCGGATGCTAAATGGATTCAAAGGATTCTTGAACACGTCCAAGTATGCGAAACTCGCGAAGTGTTCAGCCGATACCGCGCTTCGGGACATTCAACAGTTACTTGAATACGGCGTTCTATTGAAGAATCCGGGCGGCGGTCGAAGCACAAGCTATCGCTTAGCGGACATTGAGAACATCTAAAACCTGAAGGCAACGGTCAAGTTGACAAGTTTCGACCTCGATCTAAAAATCCAGCAACGCGCGAACCTTATCCGATTTGACTGCCTTGTAGATGGGTGGATTCGCCCTGAGCTACTTTTCTGTAGGGGGCATATCCTCTGAGACCTGGATTCACAAAACTCTTCTCAGGCGTTGGCGGCTCAGGATGCCGACGCGGAGCTCAAGGCAAAGTTCACTCCACTGGCTGACAAACTGGCTTCCGAAGAATCAAAAATCGTGGACGAATTGAACTCGGTACAGGGAAAAGCAATGGAGCTTGGTGGTTACTACTTCCCCGACGAAGAAAAGGTTCAACAAGCCATGCGTCCCAGCGAAACGTTCAGCCAAGCGTTGGCAAGTTTGTCGTGAGCGGACAAAACCTCCGACGATGTTGTCGTTAGGTTTTCGAAAAATCGTGGAAACCTCTAAAAACAAAAACAGCCGCCCACACACAATGTGAGGGCGGCTGTCAGGCATTTTAGTGGCTGTTGAGCTCTGACCGTTTGACGATCAATCAGTTCAGCGGTTCAACAACAGATGGGTTTGCCTGCGGCAAGTACATCATTCCTCGTTGCTGAGGCCTAAGTTACCCACGAGTACAAACGCATCTCCAAGGACGTCGACAGCGCCGTCGGCGTTCAGATCGCCATCGGCATAGCTGGCACCACTTGTCAAGCCGAGACCGCCAACGAGAACGAATGCGTCTCCTAGCACATCGACGGTGCCATCCAGATTAATGTCACCTACGATTGTTCCCACTTGGCCATTCGATGTCTGAACAAAGTTCTCGATATGGAACTGGTGATCGGCAGATGTCACCAAACCGTCGATAACAAAATCCAGTTGAGCAAGATCACCAGTTGCCTCTTCGCCGATGTTGCCCGAGTAGAAATCGATATCATCTGCATCAACATCACCATCGGGCTCGAAGTCGCCAGTCAGAGCTGGCGAATCACCAAGCGGAGAGAAGCCTGGAGAACCAACGTCACCGTTGGTCGCCAAAACAGCACCATCTACTCCAACAACACTCAGAACCGGAAAACCACTGGAAAAATCAAAGGAGCTACCCGCATTTTCATCAAACTCCGGATCCGGAGCAGCAGGAAATTCGACGAAGGCCAGCAGAGTGAATTCACCGGCATTGGCCGGGTCGTTCGGGTCGGCATCCCATAGCGAAATTTCGTCACCGTTTGATGACAGCCCCGAGAACAAATCTTGACTTCCCGTGAACACTGACGGGTCTCCGACTGGTTCTCCCGCTGCGTCCAGTCCTCCATCTAAAGGGACGATATCGTCTTCGGTGATCACCTGAACGCTGGCATCCAGGCTGTAAATGTCACGAAACGCTGTCTCGACCCCATCGATCAATTCACTATCTTGAAGCACGATGATGGATTCGCCCGGCGCGATTAAGATTTGCGTGAATAACGATCCGTCATCACCATTCGCGCCGTTGTCGTCCCAGTAGTAGCCAGTCAGATCAACGGTCGTGTCGCCCGTGTTGGTCAGCTCAAACCAATCTTCAATCGAGTTTGAACTGGAGACTTCGGTGATCACAATCTGAGCGGTGGCAGGATTGGCAGCAAGCACAAAACTGAATGCTGCAACGGCTGTTAACGCAAGCATACTTAACGGTTTCATCTGAGTTCCTATAAAAATTAGATTAAAAAGCCACTCTCGCCGAAGCGAGAGCTTCAACAAACGGTATTTCAGGCTCGCCGACGACTGACACCCGCCAACGCACTCAGCACGGTCAATAGTGCAACGGACCCCGGTTCAGGAACGGCTGCTGCAATTCCCGGGGAAGCAACATCTCCGTTAGATGCCGGAGTACCGGAAATGCTCGGGATGGGATTTCCATCAATCACGTCGAAAGAGACACCCTGCGCTGCGGCCGCAGGAAATTCGACAAAGTCGATCAGGGTGAACGCGACACCTGGGACGTTCGGGTCCGTATCAAAAATAGAGATTTCATCGCCGTTGCCCGACAAGCCGGAGAACGTATCCGGGCCAGTAAAATCATCTTCGGTCAAAATTTGCAAGCTGGCATCAAGGCCAAACAATGCTCGAAAAGGATCCGCTCCTGCACTTCCACCTTCAAGCACAATCAAGGATTCACCGGCGGCCAGCGAGAAGTCTCCAAACAAAGCACCATCGTTACCAGTTGGGCCGTCATCGTCCCAGTAAAAGCCATTCAGATCGACAGTCGACTCGCCAAAGTTCGTTAGTTCGAACCAGTCTTCTCCAAAACTATTTGAGCTAGAGACTTCGGTGATGCTGACTTGGGCGGTTGCCAAACCTTGGCCAAATCCGAAGCCAGAAACCGCAATCAATGCAGCCATAAGTGAATAAAACGTCTTCATCGTTGTGTGTCCTGTCAGTTAAATATTGCGAGATGCAAATCATGTAGGCAGGAAAGATAACAACCAAATATGAAGTTGATGTTAAGAACAGCCGGCTGATGCAAATATTAAGTAAGCTACATATTTCGACTGACTGGGCTGAAGACACGGCCCGCGCAGGCGCCAACCTATTCACTTTTTTTGTGAACTGTTCGCTCGCTCTATTAACGTTGACGCGCCGTTAGCGCACAGTTAGCGCACCGATCGCACCATTAGCGCGCTGCGTCGACGTTAC
>CAZLYM010000046.1:0-15236 GCA_964563475.1 uncultured Pirellulaceae bacterium | reverse complement strand
GTTAGCGCACAGTTAGCGCACCGATCGCACCATTAGCGCGCTGCGTCGACGTTACTCATCCACGCGGTTGTTTTCTTCGACTTCTGGTTCCAGTTCGACCAGCTTGTTGATCTGACCGTCTTGCTTGTGCAGCTCGAATGAGTCGTATAGTTCACCAATGGCAGTACGCGCCTCGAAGCGAAGCTTGTCTTGATCAACATGAATGATCTGATAAAGCTGTGTGTCTTCGGCTACCCGCTCCATGAATGCATAGTCGGTGTTTTTGTACATTTTTGGGCCACTGACTGAGACGACATAGATCGTGCCAGCGTCGTTATCAATCACTTGGGTTCCCGTCGGTTGATTCTCGTGTCCAACATCGACAGGACCACGTTCAGGAAAGTCTTTCGCGACAGCGGACGCTTTTGGCACCGCCAATTTGGTTCGCCCGTACGTATGGTCATGGCCTTGCAGGACAAGATCGACTTTGTACTTGTCCAAAATCGGCTTCCATAAACGCCGAAGCTCGACGTTGTCGTCTTTCTTTTTTGCCGTGGAAAAGATTGGGTGGTGAAAAGTACAAACGACCCAACGGCTTTTGTTCTTGGCTAGGACATCATCCAGCCATTGGGCTTGTTCTGCTTGCAAGGACATCGTGTTCATACCGACGATCAGCAAGTTCTGGTACTTCACGGTGTAGCAGGTTTCCTCGAGGCCGCGCGGTCCGTTTTCTGGAAACGTGAAGACACATCGCCAATGGTCTGACAGGTCACGCCGAACCCCGTCCACTTCTACATGCTCGTGATTGCCGGGAATGGCAACGATTGGAATCATCGCGTTGAGCCAGGAACCGGCCCCGAACCAATCGCCCCACTCGGCATCCGATTCGGGGTTATCGACCAGATCACCAGCGTGCAGCATAAACGCGGCATTCGGGGCGTCCCGATTCGCCTGCCGGATCACTCTCGACCACATCGACCGAACTTCATTCTGCGCATCGCCAAAGTACACAAACGAAAATGGCTCAAACTCCGCCGGAGCCGTTTCGAACTGAAACCACTCGGTCCAGTTGGTGCCGTCGCCGACCCGGTAGGCGTACATCGTGCCCGGCTCAAGATCGCGAAACGTGACGCTGTGGTAGTGAGCCGTGTTGATATCCGATTTCAGAGCTTCGGAGTCTGCGGTCAATCGCACGGCATGCTCGGGAAAATACGGCCCTGCCTCTGCCGGAGCAATTTCCGCGTAGCCGGTGGCAACCTCCGTGGAAGTTCGCCATGTCACCGTTTGAGTCGTCTGCGGATCCTCGGTCAGAGTCAGGACAACGCGATCAGCAAACACTTTAGGCGCGTAGATGTAATTTGGTCTGATGCCCGCAACAACAGCCTGATGAGGATCACCATGGCCACCTTGCCCGGGCGAAAGTTCCTGGGCCGACATGGCTGGCAGAACAACGAACAATGTCAGGATTAAAAAGCAGTTCCAGTGAAATTTCACAGATGAGTACTCCAGTGGGCGTTTGATTAAACAGATTGGTTCAATTCGTTTTGGTAATTTGTTTTTGCTCGGCGGCGATCTCAGCCAGAATGGGATCGCTCATCACGAGTCGTTCCCATTGGTCCAATGGCTCATAGAATTCGCCGCCGACGGGAGCCTCCAGAGGCACGATCCAGTCGGGTGGTAAATCGGCGGTGAGATCAACATCGGGATCAATCAATAATTGCGGCTTGCGTCCGTTTAAGGAACAAAGCGAAAAGACACGCACCTCGATGTCGGGGATTCCGATTCGCTGGTAGTAGTTCTCGATGAACATTGCGAAATCTCGAATCATCCAAGGGTCTTTTGTCATCCGCATCAGCTGATGCAGCTTCAGGTGCTCCTCCAGCTTGAATTTTGCCCACTGTCCGTTTGCCGGGTTTCGCGTGTAAAAACGAATCGCCGTTGTTTTCCCTCGCAGTTTCATATGCCAAGAAAAGTGATGATTTCGCTCGGTCCAACTTGTATTTTCGTTATACAGAACATGACGCAGCGGGATCAGCATCTGCAGAACCACAAATAGTCCCAGAAAGCCAAACAACGCGAATCGAGCGGGCGATTTTTTTGGCGCTGCGGCGGAGGCTTTTTCAGTTCTTGGCAGAAACGAAGAGAAAACCTTTCGCGGCCAATCTGGTGCAAAAAATATCGTTGTCGCGAAAATCATCAGCCATGGAAAGATGCCGATACGAAACAAAGACGCGTTGAGCAAATGAAAAATCAAGCACAGCCCAAAACCGAACAGCCTTGTCTTGCGGAACAGCAGTAAACCAACTATCAGCAGGTCGAACAGCAACCCCGACCAGACAAACGCACAAACAAACCATTCCTGATCGCAGAACGCCCCGATCAGCGGATGCCCCTGCCTGTTCAGCAGCGCGTGTCGCATCGGGAAGCCGGACACCCAATCAATGTTCATCTTGGCGACTCCGCCAAAGAAATAAACCAAACCAATTTGAAATCGCAGAATCCACACCGACCAACACGGGACATCCGAGTTGTCCAGTTTCATTCGGAATTGATCAAAGCTCATTGCTCGATGAACCGGGCAAACCACCAGCAAAATGCTCAACAGGCAAATGAAATAATAGTGGTTCTGATAGGTCGATTTATCGAGCAAAAAGATAATGCAGAAACCGATGGCAAAGACAACGCTGCTGATCCGGTAGAAGACTCCGAAAAGCATGCCAGCCGCGGCAAGAAACACAATCAGGAAGTGCGCGTACAGCCAGCGACCCTCCCCAGCAAACGAAGTTACCCACTCGAAGCCGGTATAAGGAAATAGAAAGCTGGGCTCGTAGTAGTTGGCTCCGATTTCGTCCAGCACGATATGCTTGCCCAGCCGAAAGAGCATCACGGCCGCGAAAGCAATTCGCAGAAATGCGATCGAAGCGCCGTCAACTGGTTGTTCCAGGTAATTCAGAAACCGCCTCAGGTGGTTCACTCCGCGCACTCCGGTTGATGTCTTGGATTCTCAGGGCGAAGTTTAAACGTCAAGCTATTTAGAAACTGTGGCCAAGTGACTTTTTGCGAGCGAATGTCGCCAGCCTCCTCAGCGTCGCTTCTTTTTTTCAGGGACGGCTTTCAAATTCAAAACGTTCTCGCCGGCCGATATTTCCACGGTCTTTGATTCAGGAGCGATTTCACAATTGTGTTTGGCGCTCGATTCCGAGTCCGCATCGTCTCCATGTGGTTGGTAGGCTTCCAGCAGCCGGACTTTGTGCTTGCCAATGACCGCCCCATCACCGTTTCCGTAGGTCGTCAGTACAAACTGTCCGTCCTTGATTTCGCCAATCGCTGCCTTGCCGGCTTTGGCGGTCGAATCTGGAATCGGAGTTAATCTGAGCCTGCCGTTTGCGATAATTTCACCGCCAACGGTTTCTATGGTTCCACTCGTTGGCGCAACAGAAAATTCACCGCCAGACCCACAACCCGTTGAGATAATCAACAACGTCAAAGGCACGCAACAGGAAAGCAACCGAGAACGCCCGCGCACATACTTGTTTTTAGAAGTCGCCAATTGTTCCACCGTCGAGTCGCGAGCCAAGATTGAAATAAGTATCCTCGTTCAAATTCTCATTGATGAAGTGAACGCTACCATCGCAGAAGCCAAACTGAGCTCCACCAGGATGGAAACTCCACACGCAGTCGTCGTCCTCCGCCGTCCACCACTCCTGCGGCCCTCTACCAGCCCAAGCGTTGATTCCGCTGCACTCGGGATCGCCAGGCTTGCAGAAAATGGTCGAGTCAAAATCTCGTGGCATTGCGCCTACCCAAACCGGCCAAATATTGCCCTGTCTGCCTGGGTAAGAAGACTCGGCCAGGAGAACGGTGTTGCTGCTTCCGTCGGGGATGTCAGAGAACCGGCATTCAACCACCCCATCAGCTCTTATCCCATCGTGGCGTTTCATCAGCACTCCCTGATCGTCTGGCCCAGCATTGCCCTTGTAGTCGGCAACAGCGTAACCCACGGCCCACGGCCTTGGGTCTGAGGCTGATGCCCCATTGGCAGGCTGATCGTTACTTTCAGGCACAAAATCTCCCAATGCCGAACTTGGGCAACGGAAGGTGGGAATCACCGTATCACCGCCTGCAACAATCGCTCCCTCCCTGAACGTGTCTAGGAAAACTCCCGGCTGATTGGTAATACCCGGTTCCAAGCTGTCAGCAAGGTTGACTTGTTCGATGAATGGAAGAATCTGAGCGCCCCAGCCCCAGCCGTCGTTGCCCAAGTCATCATCGTCTTCACCCGTCAGTGAACCGGCGGGGAAGTGCGAGTTGGCACTCTCAAAATTCAAGATGCCCAAGCTGAGCTGCCTGATATTGTTGGAGCATTGGGTCCGATTGGCCGCCTCGCGGACTTGTTGAACCGCCGGTAACAACATCCCAATCAGGATGCCGATAATCGCAATTACCACCAACAGTTCAACGAGAGTAAAACCTTGTCTACGCATAGAGCCATCCAAGCAAAGTGTTTTCGAAATGTACCAAACGGTTTTCATTTCAAAGCGGTCGGGGAGCCAAAGCCTATGGGAATGCCAAGACATTGGAGATGAAATCGCAAGTACGATTCAGATCAGCCAAATCACTTGCTACTACATCGTTTCGGGATTATTGACCGAAGGCAGCGCCAAATTCAATGCACATTAAGAAACCTTTAAACCGCATTAAGGAATCTTAAAAATCAGGCTGGCGGTCAAACCCCTAATCGGAAAGACTGAGGGAACCGCTACCCTTGGCGTGGGCGGTTGAGCAGATCGCTCGGAGCGCGACAGTGCCGGATAGGATCGTTACCCAGAGACGGGCTGCTCAACAGGCAGCTCGGGTTCAGGACTCAGAGGACGGACCGGCTGCCTTTTGCTTCGCAGCCAACCGACGCCGCAAGCGGCCAATAGCTGAACGAGCGGCAAGTCCGTGGAGCCGACCAACCGGAAAGCAAACATTCTCAACACGCCATCGACATTTTGCTCATTGCTTGCCAGTCCAGGCAAACCCATCGCCATCCAAGCGACAATCAATCCTCCGAACGTAATAGTGCTCAAAGTCCAGATCGATCTTTGCCTGAGAATCGGCCAGACCCATTGACTCAGAATCACCGCCGGCACGAACAGCACCAGCCAGAACAGATGCACCGAAACCAGTGCATTGGTGGGAGGCAGTCAGCCTCCGCTACCACACAGCGAGTGAATCGGGGGCATTGGGACGTGCAGCAACTGCAAGGCTCCAAACATCAGTGCAACCCACGCAAATACGAACGCCAGTAAACGTAGCGCGAATATTCGGGTCGGACACATGCCGGTGCATTCAGGATTCATGAATAACGGCCTGACGCGAATGAGGTTCAAATACTAGACTAGGGACATTAGCCAAATGAGCGCAACTGCTCAATTTGACGTAGCGGTTGGAAAACATCTTACAAAACAGATTCACTGGTTCACACCGCCTCTGCACATCTTAATTCGCTGTGTGGATCACCTAACTGATTTTAAGCTCAATTCGATCCGCTTTTCCGATCTCGCGACCTGACGCGGCTCGATTATTATCTTCACTCCCCCGGGCCACCAGATCATTCGTATGGATTCAAACGAAATACTGGGAGACGGTGGCTCGATCTCACGCCGGCTGGCGAATTACGAACAGCGGCCCGAACAGTTGCAAATGGCGGCTGCGGTTGCCAAAGCGATTGAGACGAACGAACACCTCGTCGTAGAAGCCGGAACGGGCGTCGGCAAAAGTTTTGGCTACTTGGTCCCGGCGATTCTGAGTCTTGCCGCCAGCCAGTCGGCCGAACCTGACAACGAGGACAGTTCCCCTCCGCCCAAGCGACGCATCATCGTGTCGACTCATACGATCAGCCTGCAAGAGCAGATCATTACCAAGGACATTCCGCTGCTCAACAGTGTGATTCCGCTTGAGTTCTCGGCTGTGCTGGCCAAAGGTCGTGGCAACTACGTCAGCTTGCGGAGACTCGATCAAGCGGTCGCTCGATCGTCGTCCATGTTTGAATCCGAGGCAGAGCTTCAACAAATCGAAACGCTGCGTCGCTGGGGCAAGACAACGACCGATGGCTCACGTGCCGATCTTAACCTGAAAGTAATGCCTCAGGTGTGGGATGAAGTTCGTTCAGACAGCAGCAACTGCATGGGCCGCAATTGCCCTCGTCACAAAGAGTGTCACTACTACGCGGCTCGCAAACGATTACAAAATGCCGATGTACTGATTGTGAACCACGCGTTGTTCTTCAGCGATCTTTCGCTGCGGCGAATGGGCGTCAACATTCTGCCGGACTACCACACCGTGATTCTGGATGAAGCTCACACCGTTCAGGACGTCGCCAGCGACCACATGGGGATCGGGGTGACACTGCGTCAGGTCGAATACACGCTATCCAAACTCTACAACGAACGCACCAACAAAGGCCTGCTGGTCCATCACAACATGGGACAGCAGCAACACATGGTTGTTCGATGCAGACATTTGGCGGACGATTTCTTCAACAGCATCATGGTCTGGGCCGATCAAAATGGGTCGTCCAAAGGGCGGTCGACGAATATCCGAGTCCGAAAGCCGGGCATCGTGGCCAATCCACTGTCCGACCCAATGAAGGATCTGTCCAAGGAAATCGTCGAGTTCGCCGAATCGGTTGATAAACCGGCTGACAAACAAGATCTGCTGTCAGCGGCCGATCGACTGGTCGCCTTGTCGGGCCAGATCGAAAGCTGGCGATTGCAGGACATGGACGGCGGGGTCTACTGGATTGAGTCCAGCGTCAACCGCTACGGAAAACAAAACGTCAGCTTGATGGCGGCTCCGATTGATGTCGGACCGGTCCTGCGAGAGCATTTGTTCAACAAGACGGACTCCTGCGTATTGACCAGTGCCACACTGGCGGTTGGTTCGCAGTCGTTTGAGTTCTTTCGCAATCGCTTAGGGTTAACGAAAGCCGAAAGCCTGAAGCTGGGCAGTCCCTTCGACTACCAACAACAGGCGAAGCTGATTCTGGTCACCAACATGACCAGTCCGGCCGATCATCGTGACACTCACGAACGGCAATGCATCGACGCGATCCGACACTACGTGGCTCAAACGGATGGGCGAGCCTTCGTGCTGTTCACCAGTTACGAATTTATGAACCGAGCCGTCCGTGACCTGACACCGTGGCTGACCGAGCACAATCACAGCCTGCACGTACAAGGTGGCGGAACGTCACGGACTCAGTTGCTTGAGCAATTTAAAACGAGTGAACGTAGCGTACTCTTTGGAACCGATAGTTTCTGGCAGGGAGTCGACGTGCAGGGTGACGCTCTGCAAAACGTGATCATCACCAAACTACCCTTCAGCGTGCCGGACCAACCACTGCTTCAAGCTCGACTCGAAGCGATTCGGGAAGCGGGCGGCAATCCGTTCAACGATTACCAACTGCCCGAGGCGATCATCAAGTTCAAGCAAGGGTTTGGTCGACTTATTCGCAGCAAGTCCGACACCGGGATCGTGGTGGTGCTGGACCCCCGGATCAAAACCAAGGCTTACGGACGAATTTTTCTGGACTCACTGCCGGACACCCAAGTGGTCCACGAGACCATTTAGGCAAAAGACGGAACTTGGTTCAGGCGTCCAATTTCAACGGTTCGGCTTCTTCGTCCGCCGGTGTGGATTCGCTTGAAGTATCGGATCCGTCAGAATCCCCAGACTCATCGCCGTCCTCGGACGACCCGTCTTCGCTTGCTGCGTCATCTGCATCCGCGTCGCTAGTCAACTCTTTGATGGCCGGGACCACGGACTCGATGACCGTATTCAGTTCTTTGTAGTGACCTTTTCCATAGGTCAGTTCACCGCCTAGGTGACCGACCCAGCCAATGGCGGCCGCTAGACAAATGGCTCCCAACTTCCAGAGCATGCCATCGTCCGGATCACGAGCCCGCGTGTTCATCGCCATCATCGCCAAGAACAATGCCGCCACAGAACAACCCAACGCCCATGTTCGGTGCAGGAAAACATCCTGAGTCGTATCCCATAGATCGGCCAAAGCGACGACATCGCCTTGGTGCTCCATTGGGCTGTAGAACCAACCGGTCACACAAGCCGCGATGGAACCGAGTGCTCCCACCCACAAACAGTAATACGCACAATCGCTCATGACAAAATTGCCACGCAAACTGAGGAAGGCGAATAGCCCCGAAGCCAGCAACAAACCAATCGGCAGGTGAATCGCAGCCGGGTGAAGTGATCCCGTCGCCCTCTGCAAAATCTCTGGCGTGATTTCGACTTCAGCATCTTCGCCGACTGCTCCGTCCTGCAGGTTGTCCGCACCAAGTTCGTCGGATGAACCATTCAGCTGCAACGCCGCATCTTCAATCGTGACACCTTCAGGCCACGTAGCGCCCTCGTTGATCCAAGTCTTTACCAGCGTGATCTGCTCGGGACTGAGTGGATTCTCGGCGTCTGGTGGTGGCATCAGCTCGTCTTCATCGTCGCTGACTAGGTGCTTGAAGAAATCGCTTTCCTCCGCATCACCCACGATGATGTAATCGAGCGACGTCTCGCGGTCGATCAAAAACCCACCTTCCTCGTTTTCCTGATCATGACAAGAAAGGCAGTGAGCCGCAAAAATTGGCTTGATCTGCCTGTCAAAGTCAACTTCTACAGCTTGAGCCAAAGCTCCAGATATCAAAACAAACGCAAGAGCAACAAATGATTGTTTCAATCGAATGGGATCAAAAAGTGAAGGCATTATCAGCAGTCCGGAATCTTTTCAGGAAGGGGTTAGGTTCAATGCAAGTCGTCTCGGCCAGATCGACGCTGAGCATCCATCCCAAGGCAACGCATTGAGCGGAAATACCTCCTGCGGCAACACGTTCCGAGACAGGCTATCAGTATAACCACGACGGAGCGGAATCGCACATGACGCACGGATTCATTTAGCAAGAACCGCTGTCTGACAGGAGTTTTCGGGCTCTCATAGGCTGAAAAATCACTGCCAATCCAATGATCGGACACCTAGCAACGGAAGCCGAACCTCGCAAATTTTTGTTGCCAAGTTGTTGGCAAATCGCAAGTCCTTACCCAACGACGGGCAGAATCATGATTTTGCCATCTCCTAGGCGCCCCGTCCGGCAGACCGCGATGATCCGATCGGTAATGACCTGAGATTGTTCTCCGTCCACCCAAACAGCGACTTCAACCTTGGGCACGAACGCCAACGAGTATTCGTTTTCTCCGTAGCGTTCCAAATAATCCTTCTGGCGGCCGTAACCTTTGACCTCGCGGATGCTGATTTCTTCCACGGGCAGATCCGCCAGAGCTTGGATCAGTTTGTCCGCCAGATACGGTTTGACGATGGCGATGATTTGCTTCATGAACCGTCCGCCGCGTGCATTGGTTCATCGGCTTGAGATTGGTCATCGCCCGCCGGAGCCCATTTCCACAGAGCACACATCATGGCCGCCATCACAAAATAAGCGATTGCGAAATCACGAATGGCCGCAATCTTTGCCGCATCAAAAACGTCCCCGTTCCATAATGCCGTTGGCGAGAACATTCGATCACCGTCCAAAGGAGAATGCATGACTCCGAACAGAGTGAACACTCCACCGAGCGCAAAGAAGATCGCCGCGCTCAAATAGTTTCGGTCAATGATTTTAGCCGTCGCCGATGCCCAAATGACACTGGTAGCGATAAAGCCTCCGGCCAGCACCTTAATCGTAAATACGTTTTCAGCAGTTCGTTCGCTGATCGCGGACCCAAGCTCGAAAACCAGATCGCCCATTTGCAAAGACACCAACTTGGCGATCGCCGGCAAACACGCCACCGCGATAGCCGCATAGTGTTTCTTTGATGTGACTTGAAAACTTTGTGCGGTAATTTCGATCCCGATGAAAATCAAGATTGGGAAGATCGCCGCTTGAGGAATCCATTGGAACATGAGCGAAAAATAGCCGATCAATCCCGCTGACCCAATAAATATTGCGGTCATCAATGTGTAGGCCGCTCGCCCTCCCATCGCTTTGTACGCAGGGTGACCGATATAAGGAGTCGACTGTATGACTCCACCACAGCAGGCCGCGACAAGCGTTGCGAATGCTTCAATACCGATAACGGTGGGCGTATGGAAATCATCGCCGACGGACGCCGCACTCTCTGTGCAGTCAATGCCTCCAATCACCGTGCCAACCGCAAATGGGATGACAAACCCTAAGTAAGGCACGGTGTCCGGCATCGCGCCAAGCCACTGAAACTTGAAAGCTTCCAACCAAGCGACAGGAAGCCACACTGTCTCCATAGGATTAGCTTTCTCAACAAGCTCGTGCCCAGTCGCGCTTCCGATACCAACCAGTAAATAGTAGAGGCCAGTTCCGACGACCACGGCGGCCAAGGCGCCAGGAATTCCGGCGGGAAGTTTCTGCCTTCCAATTAGCGTAACAAGCACCAAAGCAAGCGACGCGAATCCAACAATGGGCGCCGATTTGACGATTTCAAACAATGGATTGAAAGCGATCAAAACAAGAGCAATCGCAGCAAGTGAACCCAACAGACCAGCCCGTGGGATGGCTCGATGAATCCAGCCGGAAAAGAAACTAAGAATCGCCTTGATAACACCAGAGATCAAAATCGCACACATCCCGATGTGCCAAGCGTGCATCGCGGCATCGGTATTGATTTGTTCCAACTGCGTGGCGATCTCAGGAGTTCCTTTTGCCGCCTGACGAAGCAACTCCATGGTTTCGTAGCCAGCAGCTTTGGCTAGCGCTCCAGCTTTGGAAGCAAATGCCGGCCCGAGCACTAGAAAGATCATGCCGAACGTGCTGGGAGTGTCCAGTCCCAACGGCATCGCAGTGACATCCGTCTTGCCAGTTTTCTTCGCGTAGTAAAACGCCAGAAAAAAGAACAGCATGTCGCCAACGAACACTCCAATGGCGGTGCCCGGGACCATGTAAGCCAGTGCAAAATTTACAGGGAACTGGAAAGCACCTGCCAGCAAGCTGACTAGTAGCACTAGGCCAGCAATATTGTCTAACATCAGCCCAAAGAAGGCGTTAACGTCGCCCGACGCGGCCCATTTGTATCGATTATTACTCAAGTTGGGTCTTTCCGAATTGTATGGCACGAAGGTTGCTAGATGCCTATCTGAACATCTCGGGTACGGAAGTTCAGAGTGAAACCACGGAGCCGTGCCGGCAGCATTTTTAAGTGTAAATCTTCGAAAAAATGCTGTCAAACGAAAAACTGAGGTCATGTGGACCTCATGAGTCACGTTGCCCATCGATATGAGTTGTGCAGCGGGGCTTTCGCTTCGCAACCAAGGAATCGGATACTTTTCACAAGGAGACGCATCAAAAGAGCTCGGTTGGCCGGAATTTTTCATTCCATCGTGAACCGACTTCGCTAAGATGCGTAATAGATTATGCAAGCCACGACTTACGATTTGCACTTCAATGATTGCCACATCAACCGTCAACTAAAGGCAAAGTCCAACCCTGTGACTGACGAACAACTTCTCCTTGACTATCGCCAGACTGGTGACCGCGAGCTGTATGCACAGTTGGTCTACCGGTACGAGCGTGAGTTGTTCCGATACCTGCGTCGCTACCTTGGCAACGCGGAAATGGCAGAGGACGTCTTTCAGGCGACGTTTTTGTCGGTCCATCTGAAATGCGAAACGTTTGCCGAAGGTCGGAGGTTCCGACCGTGGCTGTACACCATCGCGACCAACGCCGCGATTGACGCCAAGCGCCGCAACAAGCGACACATTGCCGTCAGTCTGGATACACCTCGAGAACAGGATCACGAGGATGTTGGTCGTCTGGTAAATCTGCTTGAAAGTGCTGACCCTAACCCGGTCGATGCAGCCGAGCAGGCCGAACGCAGTCGACTGGTTCGAGAAACTTTAAACGAGTTACCCGAACCGATGACTACGTTGATTCACTTGGTTTACTACCAAGGGATGAAATACCGTGAAGCTGCCGAAATCCTAGAGGTTCCGGTGGGCACGGTCAAAAGTCGTTTACACTCCGCCATGTCGACGCTGACTAACGCATGGAATGCCAGTCAAGTCGATTAATCGAGCAACCGCTCGAAGACCAGATTTACCCATCGAGATCACAACGTGAATAAACCCTCGCAAGAAGATTTGCTTGGTTACGTATTAGGAGCACTGGACGCTCGGGAACAACGTAACATTGAAGAAGTGATTGATCAGAATCCTCAACTGGAAGACGATCTGCTGAACATCAAAAACTCACTGCTGCCATTGGATCACTTGGACAGCGGTGGGCCGCGTCCCGGTTTGGCGCGACGCACCTGTGAGCTAATCGCGACGCTGGAACGGGATGGAGAAATTCCTTCGATCAAGCCCGCTTCGGCCTCGGATCAAAGTTCGTTGCCAAGATCTTCCGCCGCGACCGCCACAGCTACCGTACTCGCTTCGGCACAGAACCCTGCTGAAGATGATCAACTCGCCTTGGCTCATGACCGCTCGCTTGGGACAGGCAGTTTTTCATCCGGATGGTCGTTGCCCAACATGCTAGTCGCTGCCGCCGCGCTGGCTGTTTTCGCCGGGCTCGCATTCCCCGCGCTTTCCTACTCACGCTATCAGGCTCGCCTAGCGAGCTGTCAGAACAATCTGCAAAAAATCGGTCGAGCGTTTTTAAGATTCAGCGACATGAACGAAGGAAACTTCGTTCCGATTCCAACCGATGGAAAATTGGCGGCCAGTGGCTGCTACGGCCCCGTGCTCAAAGAGTATGGCTTGCTGGAGAACGACTCCCTGCTGTCGTGTGCCGGTATCGCTGACAATAAACCAGCACACATTCCCACTGTCGCTCAACTGGAAGCCGCCGACGGAGTTCAATTGATCAGCTTGCGAAAATCGATGGGAGGCGATTTCGGTTACTCGATGGGTTATCACGAGAACGGGGCTTACCAAGCACCGCAGAATATCGGACGGACCAATGTCGTGCTGCTGGCCGACGCTCCCTCCAACACGCTTCCCGGTCGCCGCAGTTCCAACCATGGGAAAAATGGCCAGAACTGCCTGTTCGAGGATGGTCGAGTTCAATTCATTGCCGGTCACGCCGTTGGTCGGGATGCGATTTACGAAAACGATTACGGCATCGTGGCTCCGGGTTCGCATCCGGACGACAGCGTGATCGCCCCCAGTCACCTTTCACCGATCGGCGCAGCGAAGATCGAATTCCAGTCGCTTCTGAACTGATTTTCGATCGCGGTTGAATTGCTTGGCGATCGCCCGCTTTCAAACGACATTCGCTACGGTGCTGGAATTCGCATGCGATGCTCTAAAAGCAAATCGTAGTGTGGCTGACAAGCTTCCACGATCGGAAGAAGCTCGTCCGGTACGCTGACTGGTTTCTCAACATACGGATCAAACCCGGTCGACTTCACGACGGCGTCGTACCAATGCTTGCCCCACACCCCATCGTCTTTGTGTGGCCCGGCAGGCCAGCTAAGCATTCGTTCACTAAACTCGATGCCTAGTGACTCGCAAAGCAATTTCATTCCGGCAGCAGGGTTGAGCAACATCTCCCTTGAGTCGATGACGATCGGCGGCTTTCCAGTGTTGTCACAGACACGGTTGAATATCTCAGCCTGTTGCGTGAACCCAAGCCCGGCCACCGTAACGTTAGGTTGCTTCAAACGGTACGACGCCACCACCCGGATGGGCTCTCGGATCAGAAAACAATTGGTGACT
Organism: uncultured Pirellulaceae bacterium; assembly: GCA_964563475.1. Classification (GTDB taxonomy): domain Bacteria; phylum Planctomycetota; class Planctomycetia; order Pirellulales; family Pirellulaceae; genus Mariniblastus. The sequence continues at coordinate 1,522 of CAZLYM010000046.1, read as the reverse complement.
TGATCCAGCCAATTGCGATCGACCTCGTCAAGAAAATGCTGGGCCATGTGTTTTTGGTACCAGACAGCATTGTTGCCTGGAACGTCACCGATGGCTTTACTGATCACGTCTTCCCATCGCCTGCCACCGGCTTCGATGATTTCCTCGGCACATGGATGATCCAACCCTGTCGCACTCAGGTAGTATCCGTACAGCGGTTCATCCCACACCGCCGTGTTACTGCGATTTCCAAACGCTCTCATCATGGCCGTGGAAATATTTCGCGGCCCAGACCACATCGCAATTCGCAATGGGTTTTCAGCTGACGGTGACTCAAGCATCGCGACAGTCCTTCTCGATCCAATCAACGTAAAGAGACTGCAAACGATCGACCATCGGCCCACGGGTTCCCGTTCCCAAAGTTCGGCCGTCCACTTCGGTGGCGTGAATCAGCCCTGCGAAAGTGCCTGTAACGAAAGCTTCGCTGGCACCATAAACATCTGTCAAAGAGAATCGTTTTTCATGACAAGGAATCCCATTGGCCCGGCAGATATTGATGACCTGCTGGCGAGTGATTCCGCGAAGGCAATAGTCTCCGGTCGACGTCCACACCTCACCGTCTCGAACGATAAAGAAGTGGGTCGAGTTACAAGTCGCCACAAACCCGTGAGGATCAAGCATCAATCCTTCGTCGTAACCGGCTTTGGCGGCTTGGATACAAGCCATGATGCAGTTCAACTTTGAGTGACTGTTGAGCTTGGGGTCAAGCGTATCTGGGTATCCGCGACGCACATGGGTCGTGAACAGACGGATCCCTTTCTCTAGCGTTTCAGGCAGAACCGATTTGTGTTCTGGAATGATGACAACCGTTGGTGGGCTGACCGCAACACGTGGATCTTGATAGGGAGTCGCCTTCATGCCGCGAGACACCATCAATCGAATGTGCACTCCGTCCGTCATGTCATTGGCCGACACGGTGTCGTAGACTCGCTGAACCAGTTCCTCACGACTGACCCCAATGTCCATATCAAGCGTCTTGGCTCCCTCGTATAGGCGATCCATGTGAGCATCAATGAACGCCAGCTTTCCATGATGCAAACGAAGTCCTTCCCAAACCCCGTCGCCCATGATGAAGCCGCTGTCAAACACGGACACGACGGCTTTGTCACGAGGAAAAAGTTCGCCATTGATGTTGATCAGCACGTTCTCATTGCGAGGGTCCTGAATGTAGTCGTGGGTGCCTTTGGCCATGGAATTGCTGCTACAAGGGGGTGTTTATAGAAAGAGGGAAATTGAATTATACCTAGGCCTTTGAGTCCAAGCTTGCCCGGTTTTCAAGATCCCATTTTATCGTCCGAGACGATTTTGGCTGTCCCGTATTTCAAAGATTGTACGGCAAATGATCATTGCAAAAAACGTCACGGCCGCAAGGATCGGGGCATCCGAGTGTTCGCTGCAGTTCAAACCGTGGTGATCGAACCCAAAACTGTCCGTTTTTAAAAACGGTCGATTTCAATTCGTAGCAGTTTGACCGAAGGTCATT
>CAZLYM010000045.1:15985-22406 GCA_964563475.1 uncultured Pirellulaceae bacterium | reverse complement strand
GTGAGCGAGGGACGCTCCCACGAATTCCCTCGCTGACGCGTCGGGTTAGGATTTTACGCCGAAGGTTTAGGATGGGCTCTTGGTAAAAGCAGCGCGGCAAACGGCCGAATCCCAGCGCGTCGCCCCAGCCATCGAACTTCATACGCAGGGTAGGGCGCTGCACTTCACGCGGCGCGGCGGAAGGTTGGGTCGAGCAAATCGATGGTTTTCGGATCTACTTCCTCGACTTCATCCAGCCGACGCGATCCCTGCTGCAGATCACGCAAGAAGGCGTGAGTGCAAAAACGCTGTAGCGCAGCCTGCCACGAGATTCGGATGCCTTCGATTCCGTCAAAGATTGAGCCTCTCCAGAGATACTGAATCGCAAACTGATGACCGGGAGCCATCAGCATTTTCAGCGAAGAAGTTCGTTTGCCCTGATCATGCCAACGCTGCGCATCGTCCGCCGCTGCCGTGCTGAGGCTTTCAATGGCACGCTCAAATCGCCAATCAGGGTGGCGGTCAATCTTGTTGGACAGTTTTCCAATGTTGCCCGATTGAACGTCAATCGTTTTCGCGGATCCGTTTTGAATACACGTCACTTGATCGGTTCGGAACAGACGAATCTTCCGCGAAGCGTTTGTGTCGGGGGCCTCTAGGCGTTTGCCGTTAACAAACGTGTCCCGGCTAATCGCATAGGCGTCATGAGTGGCACCGCGACTGAGAACCAGTTCAATCTCGTCGATCAGCCTTTGATCGATTCTCTCGTCCGCATCAAGCAGCAAAACCCACTGGTGCGACGCCTGTGAAATGGCCCAATTAAGAAAATCGTCTCGACGAATGGGCTCGTGAGGCACGACTCGGATCCGACCGTCCTGCCGAGCCACTTCATGAGCGCCGGAAAGCTCGACCGATTCCGCAATCAGAACTTCGTCGGCCATATTCAGGCAGCGATCAACGCAGTTTGCCAGACGCTGCGTGTCATCCAGACAAGTGACGATAACGGTGATCGGTTGCTTCATTCTCTATCCTGCATTGCTCCGATTGATACAGGAAAGAGCGGCACGGCGGCACCTGTTTCGACAGCCAAAAGCTGTTTCGTCGAGCAAAAATCCACTTTCACTCGCAAACAATGCTAGCTGTGCTGACTTGTCGTAGTTGCCGAGTTCTGATTAATCTCCCACAGCAGCATGTACTTGTTGAGTGTATAGATGCCGGCTTCAAAGGCGATGATCATCCCCAAGCCGCCGCTGAACATACTGCCATGCAGGACGTATTCTCGACCGAAAGCAAACATCGAACGAGCGTGAGCACCAACGAGTGTGACCTTTTTTCCCGATTCTGCTTTCATTTTCGCCCAGTCCTCGGCGTAACGAAGCTGTTTTTTCTTTAAGTGGTACAGGCTCTCACAGACGTGATGGATCAAAGTGCCACGCAGAACCACCGACTCTTTCGGATCGCAATTGAGCGATTCGTGAACTGTTTGATTGTGGAACTCAAACGTATCCCTAGCAAACAGGCGATGGAGCCTTTCTCCTCGCCCCAGCTTATAGGCGAAGTGACCAAAGTAGACGTTCCGCCGCCTAATCGCGAAGGCGTGCCTTCGTTCAACGGGGTGTTGCAGAACGTCCTGAATCGAACGAGTCAAAGTTTCGTCCAGTCGTTCGTCCGCGTCGATCATTAGCACGTAGTCACAGTTCGCATAGGACTGAGCGATCTGCCGCTGGCGACCGAAGCCTTGCCAATCGGTATTCGTGTAAAAAAGAGCCCCATGCGATTCGGCGATCGCTTGAGTTTCGTCTGTGCTACCCGCGTCCAGAACCACAATCTCGTCCGCAATCGGCCGGACGCTCTCTAGGCACCCGCGCAATCGTTTCGATTCGTCCTTGACGATCATGACGACTGAGAGCGTCGCGCGTTTATCGGAAGTAGATCGAGTCGTCATTTTTTTCGCGCACCGATGCAATAAGTCATGACGTCACTGTTGTAAGCATCTTGAGCCGCAATGGAGCAGGCGATTATGCCTTGACGACCACGTAGAAATTTCCCTTTAATTAATCCGGTATAGAGAAACATCAGAAAGTAGCGCCCGACCGCACTGAATCCGCCGGCTCGCTGGCCGCTGTCAAATCGCTCCTCTGCCAGTCGCTGAGCGTCATCAAGTCGCGCGTTCAGTTGGATCGACAGCTTGCTTTGGTGCCCGACATCGGTACCGTTGCGAGCCGAGACTTCGATATTTTTGTTCATTTGTGAACCAAGATCCTAGGAAACAGGACGTCATTCTAGCGGGTTTCAACGTCGAGTTGGACCCGCGTTAAAAAACCGGTTTCAGTTTCGCAGGATGCTGGTCGTGGCCATGGGATAGCCCTCAGACAGCGTCGCGAATTCGGTTTTGCCGCTTCTGGAAGCGGCAGACGATTTCGGCTGGAAGAATCAAGCGGCATTGTCACTACTCTCTTTGAGCTGACAACGTTGATGCGGCCAAAATTGCAATTTTTTTAGACGAACCTTCAGGCGATTCGTTGCGACCGTGCAAGTGTCGGATGATTGACCGAAGATATTGGCTGGCTCGAAAATGCTTGGTGGGATAAATTGCGGGCTTTGGCAACCGATCGGAAGCGGCCTACGGTGGCGTCCATTCGACACTTGAGCGATCGAGCCCAAGAGATCAGCGTTGCTGTGGAACATATGGAAGCGGAAACGGAAGCCAGTGGGTTGCAAGAAGCAATAGATTAGGTGAATACGGTGGCAAACAAAAACCCTTTGACAAGTGACGATTCAGATTCGAAGTCGGGAACAGGTGCGGGAACGGGAACGAAGAGGCCCAGTCGCCGCTTTCCAAAGCGGATGGTTTTGTTTTCGCTGCTTGCTCTGACTGTGATTGCCGTGTTGCGATTCGGTCACGAGACTTTGAACGAGTGGTTCAATCTCGGTCCTGGCGAGGCGAATGTCGCTCAAATGGTGCTGCTGTTTTTGGTGGTCTGCGGCTGGAATGTCTGGATCGCTTTTTTCAGTCAGTGGCGATGGGTGTCGCGTTTGATTGGCGTGACCCTGCTAGGGATCTTGCCAATCGCAGGACTCGTGTTTTTTCAGGCGGTTTTCGACGGAGACCTTAGGCTCGTTCGCTTCGAGCCTCGCTTTGGAGCGATAGAGAGGCAGTATGCGAAGGTGCAGCAATTGGTCGCTGATGGCGCTCAGCCCGATTCGAATGAGCCGGGGACGTCTGAGTTCGATTTTCCTCAATTTCTCGGTCCGAATCGAAACGCAACGATCGAGAATGTCGCTCTGGCGGACTCTTGGAAGTCACAGGCTCCTGAAATCGTTTGGACGATCAATGTGGGCGAAGGCTGGTCAGGTTTTTCGATCGTCGGAGACCATGGGTTTACTCAGGAACAACGCGACGACCAAGAGTTAGTGGTTTGCTACGACATCAACAACGGAACTCAGGTGTGGGCATATTCAGTAACGCGTCGCCATGAGGATCTTTCTGCCGTAGGGCGAGTCGGTCCGCGAGCGACTCCGACCGTAATTGATGGGCAGGTTTACACGATCAGCGGAACTGGTGTACTCGATTGCTTGGATGCAAAAACAGGAGCACACGTGTGGGCTGTCGATGTGCCGGCGCTGGTGAACATCGATCAAGTGGTTCGCGTCAATGGTCGCGGCCTTGAATACACTCAGGAAAATTCCAGTCTCACTTGGGGACGGAGTACTTCGCCGTTGGTTTACAAAGACATGGTCATCGTGCCTGCCGGCGGGCCGATGGGCGGCGATGCGGTCACGATGATCGCGTTCGACCGTCAGACTGGAGAAGAACGCTGGCGAGGTGGCGAGCGAGCGTCAAGCTACGGGTCTCCGACGTTGATTGAGGTTGCAGGTGAAATTCAAGTGGGCCTCATTGCCGAAAATTATGCGGTCGGGCACGCCCCCGAAACGGGTGCGGAATTGTGGGCACACGATTGGCCCGGTAACAGTGACAGCAACGCAAGCTGCTCTCAGATTACTCCCATCGACGACACGCAGTTGCTGCTGTCCAAGGGGTACGCCATCGGTGGGCAAGTCATTCGAGTAAGGCAAAAAGGTGAACAGTGGCAAACTGATACGGTCAAGTCCAACCCACGCGTGCTGAAAACGAAGATGACCAATCCGGTTATTTTTGAGGAGCACGCCTATTCACTGTCCGACGGGTTCCTTGAATGCACCGAGGTTTTAACCCTGAAACGAAAATGGAAAAAGCGTGGTCGGTTCGGGAACGGTCAATTGTTACTGGTGGGCAATAAACTCCTTGTGCACGGCGAGTACGGAACGCTGTATCTGGTGGCGGCCAGTCCGGACAAATTTCAAGAGCTGGGCAAGTTCAAGACGATCGACGGCGTCTGCTGGAACACGATCGCACTTTCGAACGACCGCTTACTGGTCAGAAGCGAATTAGAGGCTGCGATGATTCGCTTGCCCTTGGCAAACGCCCCAAAGTAGGTCCGCACACCACGTGTCTTGCTGGAGTAGCCATTGTCTTTCCAATTGCATCGGTCTCTGACTAAACACATACGATGCATACATCCTTAAACATAAAGGCAGCATCGGCTCCACAAAAATACACTTACCGCTCGCCAACAAAGGATGTACAATCGTCACCGGGGAATTTCCCCTGCATTCATGCAATATAAATCTATAATTTATTTTACTAGTCCATAATCTACTGTGAAAATTCTAAAATGCTAAAAACACGAACCGCTCGATGTTCCAGAGTGCAACAGTTCGGCTTTACGCTAGTCGAGCTGCTGGTTGTCATCGCAATTATTGGAATTCTGATCGGTATGCTATTGCCGGCCGTACAACAAGTACGAGAAGCAGCCCGCCGTTCAAGCTGCTCCAACAATCAAAGACAGATCTGCTTGGCCCTTCACGGCTTTCACGACACGCGTGACCAATTTCCGGCAGCACTCGTTTGGGACAATTCCACTCGAACCGCCACGTATGGCTGGGCGTGTATGATCCTTCCTTTTCTAGAGCAAAACAATCTCTTCGATTTGATTGACCCCAATACCGTGCCTGATTCGATGCATCCGATTTACCCGGATGGACTGGCCGAGGATCCGTCACCGGATGTGGGAGGATTTGAAGTTCCTGGTTACGTTTGCCCTTCTACAAGTCTGCCCACTCATAATCTCAAGGGCTACAGCAAGTGCAACTACATGGGTAGTCAGGGTTACGGTAACAGCTTAAACATTGATGACGGCGGTATTTTTGACACTTTGCTTGAGGTTAGTCTGCGCGATGTCACTGATGGGACGTCCAACACGATCATGATCGGCGAAGCCGATGGCTCGGCACGGGAAGTAGACCCAATCAATGGAGACAATTCATTTCCTGTTTGGATCGGGCCTGACGCCCCCATCGGTCATAACTCTGCAATTTCTTTTGCTCGCCGTGCCGTTGTACGACGCGGGGACTGGGCCGTGGGATTCAATGAGCCAAATCCCAATGGGGATCCCGACGATTTCCACCCAGCACTATTTTCCAGCCGACATCCAGGGGGAGCACTTCATGGCTTCTGCGATGGCAGCGTTCGGTTTATCTCTGAAACCATTGACACTGGCTCACACCTTGTTGACCAAAACAACCTGCCTGATGGATCCTATTTAATGTTGATGATGAGAAACGATGGCGGAGTGATAAACGATTTCCAATAGCCTTGTTGTCCGTTTAATTAACCAGATCACTACTGAATTTATTCAGCGATGCCAACGTTCTTTGAAACCTTCTTGAAAGAGTATTCATGCTGCTGCGCCCAACTTTTTTCCCCCTTCTCGCTTTCTTGACCTTGATGGTCGTATGCGGCTGTGGCGGTGGCATTCAAACTGAGCCAGTGACTGGCGTGGTCACCATGGATGGCAAGCCACTTCCGGGCGTGCGGGTCATCTTTTCGCCAGCAGAAGGTGGCCGAGCGAATTCAGTAGGCACGACCGATTCCGAGGGCGCTTACTCACTGGTCTACACTCGTAAAAACGCCGGTGCCATAACCGGACGCTACAAGGTGTTAGTCTCCAAGACAAAGATGACGGACGAAGGTGAAAAAGAGACGTTGCCCAGAAAGTACAATCAGGAAACCACTTTCGAAGCCGAAGTGACCAGCACTGGATCAAACAAATTCGACTACCACTTGGAATCCGAATAGCACTTGGGATTCGAGCTTACTGATTTCAATCGTTTCATCCGGAACGCACAGGATTGACTCTCGCCAACTCCACTTGGTCTGTTTTGCAACTCGTATCTGAAGTGACTTAGGCGACAACAGGTCCCTCAGTTGCCTCACCGTTTTTTCTGTTCAGTGAGTGCTGAAGCTGGTTCACAACAAGACCGATCTGAAAAAGTTGTCACCCCATAATTTTGTGAGTGGGTTGTAGGCTGCAATTGCGCCTGAGCTCCGACGACTTACTTG
>CAZLYM010000045.1:4221-15885 GCA_964563475.1 uncultured Pirellulaceae bacterium | reverse complement strand
AAACGCGACGTGTTTTGCGTGAATGCCTTAGAAATTGGGCATCTAAAGTATTTTTGAAAAACGCGTGGCGCATTGGTTTGGTTCGGCACTTTCAATGTAGAGGGGACTCGATTCGCTCGAATTCATCTACAATGAAACTCCAGTAAATAGCCGACATGAACCCAGCCGAACAAGAAACACGCGAATTGTCCTCGAATCCCAAACTGGACCAAGTCCTCGATCAGTACCTCAACGACCTGCAGCAGGGCAGAGCCTGTAGTCGAGCAGAACTGCTGGCCAAGCACCCGGATTTGGCGGTCGATCTAACCGAATGCCTCGATGGGATCGAGATGATTGCCGGGCTTGGCGTCGGCTCGGACTTGGTACCAAAGCAACTGGGCGATTTTTCGATCAGTGAATCGATTGGCCACGGTGCGATGGGCGTCGTCTATCGAGCGGAACAGATTTCACTTAAACGCCCCGTCGCGCTGAAGGTGCTGCGATATGCGGTTTCTGGAAAGCAGGCGTCGAAGCGTTTTGAACGTGAAGCAGAATTGGTCGCCACGCTCCAGCATCCTCATATCGTTCCCGTCTACGCGTTTGGTCAACACGAGAACCTGAATTACTTCGCGATGCAACTGATCGACGGCGAGAGCTTATCGCAGTGGAGCGCCCGAGTCGAATCCGAACGCAATCCGAAGACGTTGGCAACTTGGGTGGCTCAAGTCGCACGAGCACTTGGTCACGCTCACGCCCGCGACGTCGTTCACCGTGATGTTAAACCGTCCAATCTTTTAAAAGACGAACAAGGAAAAATCTGGCTTACCGACTTTGGATTGGCGCGACGTTTCGACGATGTCCGAATGAGCATGACAGGCGCGATGCTGGGCACGCCCAACTACATGAGTCCCGAACAAGCTTCGCCCGGGCGACATCCCATCGACTATCGCACCGATATCTATTCACTCGGTGCGACGCTATTTGAATTGTTGACGGGGCGAACCGTGTTCCTAGCCGACACGCCTCATGCCGTATTGGCTCAAACACTCACCAAAGAAGCACCGCCGCTAAGTGAATTGGTCCCCGATTGCTCGCGCGATCTGGAGACGATCCTGATCAAGTGCTTGGCTCAAGAACCCGTCGCTCGCTATCAAACTGCCGACGAACTTGCCGATGATTTGGAAGCGTTCGTCAATGACCGCTCGATTAAGGCTCGCCGTCCCGGCCCGATCGAACGAGCGACTCGTTGGCGACGACAAAATCAGAAAGCGGTGTCGTGGGCGACCTCAGCCGTCGCGGCGGCCATCAGCCTGTTGGCAATCGGACTGACGACTTGGTCAAGCTGGAAAAACTCTCACCAAGGCACTTTGAAAATCAATTCGAACGAAGGCCCGATCGTTGGTCGCTTAATTAGCGAAGACGGCGAAGCCACACCCACGTTTACGATTCCGACCCAACAAAATATGGATGTCGATGCCGGGCGCTATCAATTGCAAATGTGGGCCAGTGGTCGTTTTGGGGAAAGCCAAGATCTGTTCGTTGATCGTGGCAAGCATACAGTGGTCAATGCCAAGCTTCCCGAACTGGGTGCCTTTCCAGACCGAACCGTCGAGGGTATCCCACAAGTGTGGCGACGCCCCGCTGGTGACGCCGTCGTACTATTTCACAAAAAAGGCGTTACCGCAGTCGACGGAACCACTGGCAAAGACCTCTGGACAGCAGAAGCCGCGGCGATCATCAAAAAGAAATCCAAACCAAAAGGATCCAAAGATAGTTTAACGACCGAAGAAAAATTGGTCCGTCCTTTTCGCTGGGACTGGAGTCGTACTTCAATCCGCAGCTACACCGATGCTAACATCCCGCGGGTCACCGATAGTTTTCTAGATATTAATTCCGATCAAACAGCCGATCTATTGGTCGCCTGTCAAAAACAACCCATTCTGTTTGCACTTGATGGCGACAGTGGCAAGCGAATCTGGCGATACACCGCGGCACCAACACTCGACGAAGGTGAAGGAGGTTATCAACATTCACAAGCCGGTTGCCTAGGTCAGGCGCAATTGATTGGCGACATCGATAACGATGGAATCGTGGATGTCATCGCATCCTTCTACAGCTCTGGCAATCGGTTCTATCGCTGGCAGGACGCCATCTCAGGAAAAACCGGTATGCGAATCTGGCGGTTTGACATGCCGGAAACGTGGTTCGATCCCAAGAGCATGTTTCTGCCCGGCAGCTGTCAACTTTCTTTTCATGGCGGTCACGGTATTCACACAATGCCTTCACATGGTCCTAGCTGGCAGTACCTAAGCGAAGTTGCGTTTGCCAATCAACGTCGTGACTTGGTGGTGCCTTGGCCAATGCAACTCGCGCGTTTTGAAGAAGGCTCGAAGGCTTCGACAAGCTTGATTTTCACGGTCTGCGGATCGCATCTGATTTGCACGCGAAGCGTCGACGGAAAACCGGGAGATTTTAACGCAGGCAAACCGCTAAACCTTGGTTTCTTCCCAGCACTGGCTCCGGTTCTGGTCAAAAACAACGATCGCCAACTGATTGGGCTGCTGCTTTGTGAACTGGTCGCTTTGCCTGACGAAACCAACAGCACGCCAGCACAAACTCGATTCACAATGATGTCCATCGAAACCGCCAAACCGATCTGGCAATACGATGCGGTTTGCGATCCTAGCTGGACGGGCGTGACTCCCGATTGGCCATTGTTCAAAGACATCAGCGGTGACGGGATTCCTGAGGTTATCATCGCCGACGGCGCGGACTTGGAGAAAAAAGTCCACCAAAGGGCCTCGTGCTTGGCGTCACTGCAAGTGCTCGATGCCGTTACTGGCAAGCCGTTGTGGCAGTCGCAAACACGAGCGAAAATTCGTGGCCAGTATCGGCAAGTGCAAAACTTGCTGACGGGCCCAGATGCCGACGGTGACTCGTTGCCGGACATATACGTTGTCTCACCGATGTATCAGCGTCGGGCAGGTGCCAACGACGCGGTTAGTGTCTTTATCGACGTCGTATCAGGAGTGACGGGGCAACGTATCCGAACGACTCAGTGCTCAATCCCGACCATCGACAACAAAATCGATCTGCAAAAGCCATTTTGGTGGGGTACATCTCCTGACGGTAGCCCACAGTTGCTAATTGCCACAAAAAATTACCATGGACAGAATGGACGCCAAGGTACGTTTTTAGTTTCGACTGTGTCGGGGAACGTCACTCGTATTGGAGATCATCTACGGCATCCTTTGCTAACAGAAACCGCCGACGGGCAAAAGAATTTGCTCACCATCAAGCCGAGAAACCTTGTCGACATTGTCGAAACTGGACAATTGATTTCGATAAAGCCTCAATCGCGACAGCCTTTGAAAACAGTTTGCCAAAACTACCTTGCGGTCGATGACCTGAACGGCGACGGCGTCAAAGACCTGATCGGGTTAAAAAACCTGCGAGCTCTGTCCGGAAAGACCGGCAAAGAACTATGGGTGTACGAAATGAAATCACCTTCCCGAAATGTGGTTCCGTTGGGAAGTGATGTCGACGCCGACGGTGTCCACGACATCTTGGTTTGGAGTTCTTTTTACACACGCGGGTCGCATCGAAGCGAGTTGCATCTACTTAGTGGGCGAACCGGGCAGAAACGCTGGACGACAACAGTAGAAAGCGATGGCTTTGGTGCACGACCAGCTTGCTACTGCCGCGACTTGGATGTTGATGGAAACATGGAGATGCTCATTTTGTATCGACATTCAGATGGTCGATTTCCAAGCAAGCCAGGTTTGCGGTTAGCGTGTTTTGACGGCTTGACTGGCGACTCTAAATGGGAATTAGAAGTTGCTCCTGCGGATTCGGAAGCTGCCTCCCCACACGCTCACCCCACATCAATGCCGCTCCACTTTGCGGATATGAATTCCGATGGAAAACTAGAGATTATTTGCTCACGGTTTAGCCCTACCGACACCCCCCTATTATCTGTGTTCAACTGCAACGGCCAAAAACTGTGGGATCGATCTACGTCAGACCAGCCCGTTTCTTTCCCGCTTCGTACGGAATTGAAGAAAGTTATTGCTGGATCCAACACGCAAGGCGCAAAGCAGTCCCCACAAATCGCTCTGGCGTCGTCGACCGAGTACAACCGCAAGCCTCATTTGACGGTAAGTCTCGACTGGATTGATGGTGATTCCGGAAAACGCGTCTCAAACTGGTCGGACGCTGGAAGGCTAAAACAACATCCACATCATTCAGCTGAACCACCGGGCATTTGGAACGGAATTCCATTCACGGTTCTTGATGGAGACAAAGCCTATACGGGGCTTTGCATCCAAGGTCGCAACGCACGTAAAATGGAAGTGGTCGTCTTAGACAGTTCGTCGTCTTCGGCGGTCGAGGTACAGCGATTCGAAGTTGTTCTGCCTGAAAATGTTGGTGAGGGCTATGGTTGGACTGGTCAATTCTTGATCGACGACATCAACGCGGACAGTCGCACTGACATCGTGTATCACGACGGAAATGACTTGATTGCCAAAACAATCGTTGATGGGAAAGAAATCCTCCACCGCGCCGTTCCCGCTGACTGGCGAAAGCTGCGAGAAATCGACATGACTCGACAACACCTAGTGCTGCAGACAAGCCTGAATGATGACGCGCGAGTCAAGTTGATCGACCTTGAAACTTTTGAAACACGTTGGGACTTGCGGGTTCCTGCGAAGCTACGGTTTAAAGCTTCATTGCAGGCTAACAAATACACGACACAGGACTCCCCTGATATTCCTCACATGCTTTACCAGGGCGTCAGCCAGAGCTCTCAAAACCACGACGAAACCGTCGTCATGGCCGGTATTTCAAACGAGTACTTGGGAGACAATGTGGAGATTCGAAACAGCTTAGCGGTCAATCCAGCGATCGGCATGCGTGGCCTAGATGCTGACCCGCGGATGGTCGAGTCCGTACCGTGGTCCGGCGGTAGGCAATTTGGAAAAGGCGTACTGGAATTGCTTGCCAGTGCGCTGCTAGTCGCAGCGGGCGCCATCGTTTTTCCTTTCTTGTTCTTGCGGCGAATGTTTCGGGATGGTAACTGGAGCCTACAAACGCTTTTGCTACTGCCGTTGGTGTTCGTCATCCCGTATTTTGCGCTGCAACTGCCGCTTGTGTTCGCGGGCCACAGGCCCGGTGGAGAATGGATGGACTCCTCTGGCCAGTTCGCATGGGTTAACAAGTTGATTTTTGTAAGCTTGTACATTCCTGTGATTTCATTCTTTTGGAGGCTAGTAAGCCACCTGCACGCTGGACGCTGGAGGTCATTCGCTGGCATCGTTTTGCTGATGATTCTTACTTCTGTGTTCTTTGGTGCCTTTATCTTGCTAGGTCGTATTCAGCAGTTTCCGTCAGGCAGCCGGTTCAACTTTGCTGACTGGGGACACGTTTATCTGTTTGTCTACGGAATCTGGGCAATCGGATTTCTTATCCTTGTGCAGGAAGTACTTACGACAGCCGGAGACTGGAGAAAACGGTTGGTCAAATTGATACGTCGCGGTCCCAAGTTGACGGAGCCAGCAAGTTGAATATCGCAAACCAGCCAGACGATCCGAGCCATTCCAGTCCGAGTAGTTCTGGCTACCTAAGCGACTACCACGCGTGGCTAAGACTGATGGCACGCTTGCAACTGGACGGTCGCTGGGAGCGCAAGTTTGACGCGTCAGATATCGCTCAACAAACATTGCTGGAAGCGTGGAAGGGCGAGTCACAGTTTCGCGGCGATAGCAGCGGCGAACGAATCGCGTGGCTGCGAACGATCCTCGGCCGAGTCATTTCGCGAGAAATTCGCCAATACGACGGCACGCAAAAACGCGACCCCAAGCGAGAGCTTTCGCTGCAACATTCGATCGACGAGTCATCAATCTTGCTGTCTCAGTTTGCCGCCTCAAACACGAATACGCCCAGCGTCAACGCGGACAATCGTGAACAGCAGATGATTATCGCCGAAGTACTAGAAGGTTTGCCCGATGACTATCGCCAAGTGATCATGATGCGGAACCTACAAAGCCTATCCCACGCAGAAATCGCAACGGAGATGGATCGTTCTGAGCGAGCCATACGAATGCTCTGGTTGAGAGCACTGAAACAACTTCGGCACGAAGTACTAGAACGGCAGTAAATTGCCTATTGCTCGGAATTATCTTCGCCCTTGGAATCCGAGTCCACTGATTTCAATGGCTTGATGCGGAGCACACAGGAATGAGTCCCCGTGCCTCCGTTTACATTGGCACCCGCTGCCACATACAGATGAGTGGGATGCCCGTCCTGCATAAGAATCTGCGGCCTTTCAAATTTCTTGCCACGAAACACGCTGGTCTTCTGAATCGATTTTACGTCCAGATAGCGATTCATCTTATCGAAACCGACAATGGGTTCCGAAAAATGAACGCCGTCATCGGATCCCCACAGATACCCGGCACCCTCGCGGTTGTGAGTCGTTAAAAGGTACACCTTTGCGTTTTCCACAAAGGCATAGCCATCTTCAATGGTTGTTTTATTGCTGGTGAGCGATTCCGAGTTGAAAACATAGGGTCCTTCCAGTTGATCTGCAATCGCAACGCCCATGCGACGAATGTCGCCCTTCTTCATCGCTTTGTAGTAAAGAAAAAAACGCCCGTCAGGATGTTGCAACAGCGCCGGGTTATTGACTCCGACTGGCGACTGGAAGCTCCAAACGGCAGAATCCGTCGGTGGCGCAAGAAGTGGTCCATTTTCCACAACCTTCCGCCACGGGCCTTCCGGAACGTCCGCAACCATCATTCCAATCCGCTGTGAAGACACGCACTCGGGCTTCGTTCCACCCGCATTGGCGATGTACGTCAACACATATCGATCGCCGACTTTTTGAACGCTGGGATTGTGAGGCGACTGAAAATCCCAAGTGCCTTGCTTGCCGCTTCCCTGCACGACGACATCTTGAAACGTAAACGGGCCCTCGGGCTGCTCGCTTGTGTAGCGGGCGATTTCGCAATGAGTCAACCAAGCCTTAAATTTCTTCTCAACCCGCCAGCGAGCAACAAAGAGATGCGTTTTTCCCGCAGGACCGATCACCGGACTGGAGCCCCAGACGTGGTAACCCGGTTCCTCAACGGCAACGCCAACGTACTCCAGTCGGTCAGCCCAGTCACGGTTCGAACCTTCCTGCCCAGCAACCGTATTGCCGATCGCCAACCACAGCCCAGCCATTACAAAAAGAACTCTATGCATCGTTTTCATTTCTTCAATTGTTCTCAAGTCTTGCCATCGTTTGAATTTATTGGTCCAAATCAAGTTGGATCACGGTGGCGACTTTATCCAGAGCATAGGAAGACAGTTTGATCGTCAAGCTATCTGCTCCTGCGTCACATTCTAGTTTCTCTCCCGTCGCCAGCAGTGACGCTTGGGGATTGTTGGCCGCTTTAAGCGGAACGCTCAAGGAACCGTTGGATGGCCATTTGAAGACATGCAAATACAGCCGCTTTTTTCCGTCGACAGTTGCCCCTGTGGTGCAGCGGCCCCAATCAAGTTTCGGCAGCGGACTGGCTGTCGTCGCTCGAATCGAGTCGCCGTTGACTTTCATCCATTTCCCGATCGCCCCCATCGACGAGACGCTTTGGCTCGGCACCGTTCCGTCTCCGTAAGGCCCAATGTTCAGTAAGTAGTTTCCGCCCTTGCTGGCCACGTCGATCAATGTGCGAATCAGCTTTTGATTCGTTTTCCACTTGTGGTCGTGATCGCTGTAGCCCCATGTCGTGTTCATCGTCATACACGACTCCCAATCAACGCCCGGAATTCCGTTGGGCGGCACGTGCTGTTCGGGAGTACTAAAGTCCCCGTACCGACTGTCCATTTTTTCCGAAATGGAATGGGTCCCCATACCGCTGAAGCCCGCCTTTGGCAAACGAAACAGGCGATTATTCATCAGAATGTTCGGTTGCAATTCACGGGTCTGCTTAATCAAATCAAAAGCCCGCCACGCTTTCTCTCCTTGGAAATCGACGGAACTGTAGTCCCACCAAACCACATCGATTTGGCCGTAGCTGGAAAACAGTTCATGAGTCTGTTGATGCAAAAAATCAATGTATTGGCTGTGGTCTCGTTCCCCGTTGGGATAAGGCTTGCCTCTGAGCGGATGCGGTAACTGCTTTGAATTTGCGTACGCGTATTGGTCGTGATGCCAATCAATCACCGAATGATAAAATCCAACCCGCAAACCTTCCGCTCTCAATGCGGTCACGATCTCCTTAACCAAATCGCGTTGTAAGACGGACCCGGCGTCGAAGTCGGTGACTTTTGAATCGTGCAAAGCAAAGCCGTCATGGTGCTTGGTCGTGAAGACGACGTACTCGCAACCGGCTTCTTTTGCCAGCTTGGCCCATTGCTGTGCAAAATCCTCAGATGGTTTGAAAAGCGGAATTGCTTTCTCGGCGTAGATATCCGTGTCGGCACCGACCCGTTTCTGCAGCCATTCCATACCGCCTTTTTTACCGACTGGCTTACCGTTCCAAGTCCCTGCCAGCCCAGAATACAGCCCCCAATGGACAAACATTCCAAACCTTGCTTCCCGCCACCACTTCATCCGGGCATCGCGGTCGGCTGTCGATTCAACCTTCGCCGGAACTTTTTCAGTTTGAGTCAACACGGCAGTCGGTTCATCAGCAGCCAGTAGCATGTTTCCCAAGAGCGTTAGCCACACCAAACAAATCACAAACGTTTTCATCAAAAATACTCCAGTACAGGTTTGCCAACCAACAGCATACCAGATCCAATTCTATCTCGCTCGTGCAGGATCGGTCAGGCCAAGCCTCTGAATATTGCGATCTGGCCAGCATGACAGGTTTGCCAACGACTTTTTTGCATCTAGCATCTTGAAATCTCAACTTTCCCTTGGGTTTGAGCACCTCGAATCCATGACAAAAACACCGTTAGGGATCGACTCGAATTCGGACTCTCTTACTGGATTGCTCATACACGCCATCGTGTGCCTCCGTCCCATACCTGAGGAGCGTTATAGCCTTTAAACTATTTGGACTTGGTGCGGACCGGCCGCTCAAAAAAACGATGACCGAAAACAGCGAAGGAACCTATCATGGCCACGATGGACGCGCAGACGGCAGAAGAGCAAGTAATGGTCGTTCCCACGGAACGATTTCACGATTGCGGATACTTTCAAGGCTTCACCTCGGACGCCGACAAATACCTAAACGCCTTGCTCGATCCGTCTCAGACCCAATACCTGCCGCGAGCCCAAATGGAGGAGGATCCGTCGTTCAAGCAACTGATCCCCTACTGCATTTTTCAGCACGTCGATGACGCCGGCAACGTCAGCGTGTTCCAGTACACGCGCGGCAAAGGGCAGGGCGAGTCACGTCTGCACAGTAAACGTAGCGTTGGCATTGGCGGCCATATCTCGACGCTCGACGCGGGCGAAAGTTCACCTTACGACGAAGGAATGCGTCGCGAGCTGGAAGAGGAAATTTCGATCAACACGCCTTACACTCAGCGTCTGGTTGGCTTGATCAACGACGACGAAAACGAAGTGGGCAAAGTCCATCTGGGCGTGGTGCATCTTTTCACGGTTGAGACACAAGACATTTCGCCCAACGAAGAAGATATCTGCGACACCGGTTTTCGCCCCGTCAATGAGATGCTGGAAAACATCGAGGGATTCGAAACATGGTCAGCAATTTGCCTAAAAGCACTGTTTGGATAATGGCTTTGGGCGACGATTAGGGCGGGCGGCAAGATACAATAAAGTGCCGCTCTACCGAACGATTTTCTCACACGCTGCAAGTTAGTTTCTCAATCGATGCAATCTTCGCCGATGTCCGACATCATCTATCTGGACAACCAGGCCACCACGCGAGTCGATCCGCGCGTGGTTCAAGCCATGCTGCCGGTGTTCGATCAATCGTACGCCAACGCGGGTAGCGTGACGCATGACTTGGGACTTGCAGCCAGTGACTTGGTTGAGGAATCGGCCGAGTCCATTGCGAACTGCCTGAACGCTCGGCGTAGCGAGATCGTGTTCACCAGCGGCGCGACCGAGAGCAACAACTTGGCGATTCGCGGGGTGTGCCTGCGGCGGCGGTCGTCGGGCCATATCATCACCGTGCAAACCGAGCACAAAGCGGTGCTCGATCCTATCGCTCGATTGGAGAAGCAGGGATTCCGAGTCACTCGTTTGAAAGTTATCCCCAATGGCAGCGACGATGCGGGGCTGATTCAACTGGACGAACTGGAGGACTCGATCGCCGACGACACTGTTCTTGTCTCCATCATGATGGCTCACAACGAAATCGGAGTCATTCAACCGATCCGGGAAATCGCTGAGATCTGCCACAAGCGAAACGTCTTGCTACACACCGACGCGACTCAAGCGGTGGGGCACCTGCCAGTCGATGTGGATTATCTGGGCGTTGATCTGATGAGCTTTTCGGCTCATAAATTCTACGGCCCCAAGGGCATCGGAGGCCTGTACGTGCGAGGGACCGATCGCCGAGTTCGATTGGCCAGCCAGATTGACGGAGGCGGCCAACAGGAGAACCGTCGCAGCGGCACGCTGAATGTTCCGGGCATCGTCGGCATGGCCACCGCGCTCGATCTGTGCCACCAAGAACTTCAAGACGAAACGGAAGACCAACGCCGACGTGAGCTTCGCGACCGTCTGTATGCGGGACTCACTAGCAAGGTTGACGAACTACCGCTCAACGGGCCCTCGTTAGAGCGGCACCAGCAGCGGCTTTCGAATAACCTCAACTGCCAGTTCCCCAACATTGACGGGCACTCGATCATGTCCGGATGCCCCGAAGTCGCAATCTCCAGCGGCAGCGCGTGTACTTCGGCCGACCCCGAGCCCAGCCATGTGCTGGCCGCTCTGGGACTGTCCACTGACGAAATTCAATCCAGTCTTCGAGCCAGCGTCGGGCGATTCACGACGTCGGGGGAAATCGACCGAGCGGTGGATTTACTGGTAAGATCCGTCGAATCGATGCGTCAATTTGATAGCGATTAGCGTTTGCTCTCGTAATTTCTATGTAAAACGTCGATAAAACGGGGCGACCCACCCACAATGGCTCTGGACACAGATCCTCGGGTGACGAAGAATACAGACAGACGTAAACGGACCAGCTTTCGGCTGAGTCTGAGGTTATAAGAATTTTCGGAGTGTAATTGATGAGTGTCACAGTAACTGAAAAAGCGGCCAAGGAAGTGCAACGATTCATCTCCGAGGGCGATTACGAAGAAGGTGCAGTCCTGCGGATCGGCGTCACTGGCGGCGGTTGCAGCGGCTTGAACTACAGCTTGGACGTCACAACCGACTACGACGAGAATAACGACACCAAAACCGTTCAGCACGGTGTGTCAGTTGTCGTGGATCGAAAAAGCGCTTTGTTCCTTGAAGGAACAACGGTCGACTACTACGAAGGCATTGAGCAACGGGGTTTCCAGTTCAACAACCCGAACGCCAAAAAGACCTGCGGTTGCGGTAGCTCATTCAGCGCGTAACTCGGATGGCGTCAGCCAGACAATCGAAAACCAGAAAAGCCGGAAGCCATGCTTCCGGCTTTTTTTGTGCAAAGTAGCCATGACGCTTCAGTAGCCATCACACCTAAGTAGTCATCACGCTCCGCGTGATCGTCTTCCAAAAATCACGCGGAGCGTGAT
>CAZLYM010000045.1:2415-4121 GCA_964563475.1 uncultured Pirellulaceae bacterium | reverse complement strand
AAAATCACGCGGAGCGTGATGACTACATTGATCACTACATTCGCACCAAGCCAGGGGCGATGTCCAGATCAAGCGACTCAAATAACCCGGCTTTGAATCGCTCGACCGCGATCGCGCCCATCACGGCGTTGTCCGTACAATACTCCAATGGCGCAATGTGCAGGTTGATCGATTCCACCTGACACGCCTCTGTCAGCTGAGCGCGGAACACTCGGTTCGCCGCCACTCCGCCTCCAACGCACAGCGTACCCAAACCGGTTTTCTTCACCGCCTGCAACGATTTGGCAACCAAGCAATCAACCACCGCTTGCTGGAAACTGGCGGCGAGGTCGGCGATCTGCTGTTGCGATAACTCAACGGCGTGAACGTCCGCATTTCCGGGCCCCGCGATCGCATAGCGAACCGCCGTCTTCAAACCACTGAAGCTGAAGTCCAATCGCTCGTCGCGAATAAAACTACGAGGGAATTTGTACGCCTTCGCATCACCGTCCAAAGCGACCTTCGAAACATGAGGCCCGCCGGGGTAGGGCAGTCCCAACATGCTGGCCACTTTATCAAACGCTTCACCCGCCGCGTCATCAATCGTCCCCCCAAGGTACTCTCCGCCAAGGGCATCTTCGTAGCGATACAAATGGGTATGCCCGCCACTAACGATAAACCCAACGCACGGAAAGATTGGTTCTTGGGTCGCTAGTTGGCACGCAAAGACGTGGGCGTGCAAATGGTTGATCGCGATCAACGGTTTCGAAGCGGCCAAACAAAGCGTTTTCGCCGCCGTGACTCCCACTAGCAACGATCCGGAAAGGCCGGGCGTACTGGCGACCGCAATCGCATCAAGCTGATCCAAGGTCACGTCCGCCTTCTTCAGCGTTTGATCGATCACCGGCAAAATTCGTTCGACATGGGCGCGAGCAGCGATCTCCGGCACGACGCCTTGAAACGCTTCGTGCAGCTTATCCTGAGTCGCTACGACACTGCCGAGCACCTCCAGATCGCCCGTCACCACCGCGGCAGCTGTTTCATCACAAGTTGTTTCAATGGTCAGAATTTTCATGATTTCGTTTGACTCCACAGCGACTTCTGGTCCGCGACCGCTTGGACCGTGTTGGCAATTTCCGTAGTAAGCTTCAGCGCGACGGCGAGCGGCTGAGCCCACGGTCCTTGGGTCGCACGCGTCCAGGCTTCGGACGCGATTCGCGTTGCGGCATCCGATTGGTCGGCCAGCGGATCAAGCGGAAGTTGATCGTAGTAGGTCCGAAAATCTGTGGTTGTTGCGAAGAACTCTCGTAGCCCGAACTTGCCGGCCAAGGCAGCCTGAAGATGCAAACACGCGTGCTCGCGAATCACATGATCAGGCTGATCGTTTTCGAGCCCCCAATCGGGCAAGGCCAACGCAGCCTCGCCCTCGGTCAACGCGTGACAGAGTTCATGAAAAATCATCTGAGCCAGTGAATCGTCCGGATCCAAGGTTTCATCTTTTCCGATCGTCAGTGTCCCGTTTCCATCCCACGCGGCGAAAACTTCATCGTCTCGACGTACGATGATGTCCAATTGCCGGGCCAGATTCAACCAGATCACCGACAACGGATCTTCATAGACTGACTCAATTTTTCTCACAGGGGAAGCGTCCGGGGGGATTTCGTGATAACCTTCGGCATCCATTATCTGCTGTTCGCAACCGAAACTCAACTCACCCAGATCCAGTC
>CAZLYM010000045.1:0-2315 GCA_964563475.1 uncultured Pirellulaceae bacterium | reverse complement strand
CCGGGCGGCGGCGAAAATAAGAAAGCGATCGAAGTGCTACACGGGCACCTCGATCGCTTGCTGGTCATTTAGCTGAACTCAGATCCCTGAGCTCGGAGTCAGTTGCACTGCAAAATTAATTTGCCCCTGGTGTTTTAGCTTTCTCCATGATTTCAATCTCGAAGACAAGCGTTGCGTTTGGACCGATCGGGCCATTCCGGCCGGTGCCACGAACACCGTAAGCCTGTTCGGGCGGAATACAGACTCGCCACTTACTTCCAACCTTCATCTTGGGCAGAACCTGCCCAAAAGCAGGAATCAACCGTGCTCCGGAAACGGCCATCGGAACTGGACTAACCGGGAGGCCGCGTTTCGGCTTCAATGAAGTATCAAACACGGTGCCATCGGAGAGCATGCCTGTGTAGTGGACCAACACTTTTCCCGATGGATCAAGTGCTTCACCTTCGCCGGCAGTTAGGACTTCATATTGAATCCCGTTCTCAAGCTGCTTCACGCCCTCCTTCGTACCAAACTCTTTTCGGTAAGCATCACCGGCAGCGCGATTGTCAGCCGATAGCTTTTCGATCTTCGCCTGCGCCTGCGTTTGCAGCACCTTCTGATAGGCCTCCATAATCGTTCTTACTTCTTCAGGTGAGTACTTACTCTCGGCACCGCCCGTCGCGGCCTGAATTCCGGTCACCATCTCCGCCTGCTCAATCTCAATTCCCTGGCGAGACAAATTTTTGACGTAGTTGTATCCAAGAATGTAGCTTGCCTTAGCAGCAAGGTCCTTCGGATCCTGCGCCTCTTCTACTACCGCAGTTGGGACGACTGGATTTGCTTGCTGACCGGCGGCAGTCGAAGCAGAGCCTTGAGCAGGCTGTTTGGACGAAGAGGCCTGACCAGTAGCGGGTTCCTGAGCGACCGCGTGACTGGCACCGGAGGACAACATAAGCGATACGACCAGCGTGCAGCCAGTCAGAACGACAATCAAACGTGACATGGAAATAGCTCTTTACGGTGAAGCCAGGGATTGGTTTGTTAAACGTCGGCATTCCGCCAACTATCTGGCAAGATTATAGGGGCAATAAATGGAATCGGGTACCACTCAAACAGCCGACCGACCCAATTCCGTGACTCATTCAACACTCAAACGGCCCAACAGTTCCGGTTAATTTGCTTGAGTAACACCAACGCCTGCCTGAAGATAGATCGCGAAGGTCGCCAGCCAGTGGTCTCCCTCATAATGACCGCTGAAAACGTACCCAAAGCCCTTTTTCGCATGAGCCGCGGCGGCTGTGCTGAGCAGTGTCTTTCGTTCGTCACCGTCGGGCAACGCAGCAGCGATCCCGTTCATGCACCACGCTCGCGAAAGATTCAAACCGGCCAGATGCACAATGTACCCGTCGGTCACGTCACTGACGGTCACCGGAGTCAGCAGATTTCCGCCATTGCCCTGTTTCAATCCCGGCAGATACGAATCAAACCAGCGCACAAATTCATCCTGATCCAGCACGCGCCGCATCAAGTCGGCCTCGTTCAAACAGGACGAGAAAAAATCCTGTCCGGAAGGTTCGTACTTCGTCGGATAGTCCGTATCGCCAAGATAAAAATCTTTCGCTCGCTGCCGAATCAGTTTCGCCAGTTTGTCATTCTTCATGACTCGTGCGTAATCAAGTTCATACGCCAACGCGAACGCAATATCTTGATGAACGCCGGTTCGAATCGGCCAAGTCAATTTCGGTAAATAACCATAGATGTTTTCAACAAATACGTGCTCCAAGGGTCGAACCGATTCACGCCATTCTTTCCCCTGCGGGTCGTCCCACGTTTCCAGTTCGGCCGCCAAACGTAGGAACCATGCCCAGCCATACATTCGCTCGAAGCTTTTATTGTGTTTTTCGCGAAAGTGATCGGTTTCTTTTTTCAGATTGTCGGCCGTCAAGTTCTCAGCCAATTTCTGACGGATCTCGGTCTGCATCGGGTGATCAGGGTAGTCCTTGAGCAAACGAACCAGCATCCAGTGACCATGGACACTGCTGTGCCAATCGAAACAACCGTAGAAAGCCGGATGCATTTCGCGCGGCGTCCGTACCGACGCTTCGTCCCAAACAACATTGCCCGGTTTGTTGGGGTACTCCGTGTGGATATTCGCCAGCGCCAATTTTGCAAAGGCAGAAACCTGCTCAGGCGTTAGCGAAGCACCCAGTTCTGGCAAAGCAACGGGCATTTCGGAAGATTCCTTTTCTGATTCCTGACTAACCAAAGATCCTTGAGCAACCACAAGATGGCTCGGCACGACTGCCGACACGGCAAAGATTACGACCAGATATATC
>CAZLYM010000044.1:16730-22458 GCA_964563475.1 uncultured Pirellulaceae bacterium | reverse complement strand
GCTGATGCCCGAAGTTCGACGAGGCTGTGGCGTGTGGGTCATGATCGGCCAAGATCCAGACCAGGCGCTGTTTAATGCGAACTGGTTTCAAAACGGCGAAGGCTTAAGCCCGCTGCCGTTGGTGGAGAGTCTGGACGAATCGCAGCTTACCCAATCGCAGTCAACCGAATTGGCTGGTCAGGATTCTGAAGGAATGGAAGACAACGAGATTCGAATTCATCCTCCATCGGCCGAGCATCCGGCAACACGGGTTCTTTCAGACCAACAGCGAATCGATCTCGATCAAGTCACGTTGCAGCAACATGCGTTTTTTCAGACGCTGACTCTGGGCGATGAGGTTTCCGTTCCGATTCGATCCAATCGAGGTGAACCGTTAGTGATTGAGAATGCGATTGGGCAAGGCCGAGTGTTGTTCCAATCGTTTCCGATTTCGTTGAACGCGACTAACTGGCCGGTCACGAACAGCTTTGTCGTTTTGGTTCACGAATGGATGGAATACTTGGCTGGCCCGTCGGCTCAAACGATGAACCTGACCATTGGCGCACCGCTGAAGTGGCGTTTCGAAGATCGCGACCAACGACCGGTCGGGTTGGTATTACCCGACGGCAAAAAAATTAATCTGACCGAAGACGCTCAATACTACGGCGTCGATTCGGCGGCCGGCGTCTTTCGCTACCATTCGACTCGACTGCCCGGGACGTACGTCGCACGAACGTCGTTTCAATCGGAAACCCCCTTGGCGATCCCATTTCACATTGCCTCGTCCCGAGAAGAATTGCTGGCTCAACCGCAGAGCGATGAACTGCGCGATCGGTTGACTGAAATTGGCCAGTTTGAAATCGCTGGAGCCGCCAAAGAGCTATCAGCATCGGCTCAAACGTTCTGGTCTCAGCAGGAAGCATCCAGTTCCGTCACCGGCGGTCAGCCGATCTGGCAATGGATTGTGATCCTGTTATTGGGGTTGTTGATGCTGGAGCTGTTACTGGCCGGTCGAATCGGCCACCGTCGAGGAGCGGTTTCAGAGTCGGCTGCCGAAAAATTAAACAACATGCAACAGTTGATGAAAACAGAGCAGCTTAATCTGCCCGGTGCTGGTAAACCGAAAAAATCGCGCCGCGCCGCGACAACGAAAGTATCATGAATACGCAAACGATTGAACAACTTGTTTTTGAATGCGGCTTGCAGACGCCATGGGTTGTCGTGTCGGCGTTGGTCTTGCTGTTGCTGTTCGCATGGTTGTTGTTCCGAGAGCGGCATCACTTGGGCGCGGTCTGGGCAACGGCTTTTTGGGGCCTGCGAGCACTCGCGCTGGCAGTTCTGGTCTGGATGTTTTTGCAGCCGGCACGTGTGACAGAGACGAAGTCGACGTTGCCACAATCGGTCGCCGTGATCGTGGACCAAAGTCCAAGCATGACGGTGGTAGATCCGGCAGGAGAAGGGCAGGGCATTCGCTGGCAACTAGTCGGCTTAGAGGATGACGAGGCGGATTTGCGTGAGGCTCAAACCGCGGTTGATTCGGCATTGGTGGCCATCGAGGTGGCTCAAGCGATGTGGACAACGGCTCAGGACGATCTCCAAGCGGGTAGTGGCTCCGACGCGATCGAGCAAACGTATCAGGACGTCGCCTTCGCACTCAAACGTGCGTCGGTTCAGCTGGATGAAAAGTTCGGGGAGCACTCGAACGTGGCGTCGGATGAAACTCGTGCCAAGGAGTTTTCGCTTGACCTGATGGAACTGGCGGACTTTGCGACTGACTTTAAACTCGAATCCACGGGTAAGGAAGCAAATCAGCAAATCGACCGTTCACAGCAGCGTTTGAACGAACTGACGGATTTGAATCGACTGATCAAAACGTGGTCGCGATCCATCGAGCAGGGCATTGCTCAAACCGTGGCGGATCGGGATTCGAGCGCTAACCGGCAGACGCAAGTGATGCAACTGTTGAGAAAAACAGACCAGCAGGCGCCGACCGACTCGGAAACTCCTTTAAGCATCAAGCGATTTACGTTTGATGAACAATTGACTCCGGTGCTTTCCAAGAGCGGCTGGGGTATTGAAAATCCTGATGACCCGACAGCGTCTATCGGCCGTGACGAAGAGTTTGAGATTGACCAAGCTGAGTCTGCGGATGTTCCTGCGGCGACCAACCTGACTGCCGCGATCGAACAGATCATGCAGTTGGCAGGAGCGCAGTCGATTCAGTCAGTTATTTTTCTCACTGACGGTGCTCACAACGCGGCCGGTGCGCTCAACCCTGCCGAAATTGTCGCCAAGTGGAAAAACCTAGCCATCAGCTTTGTCCCGATTGGAAGCTTGAAACGGGTCAAAGATGTGCAACTATACCATGTTGAACATCCTCGGTCGGTGATTCGCGGTGACCAGATTCTGATTGAAGCGCTAGTGTCGGCTGATGGCTTTAATGGCGAAACGGTCAATCTTCAGCTCTGGGCTGATGAGGAACTGATCGAAGAGAAGGGGCTGGTGATTGACGCGGACCAGATTGATCTGAAACATTCATTTACGGTGCCGACTAAACAGTTGGGTTCCATCGAGTTCGAATTGAAAGTCGAACCACACGAGGACGAAACTTCCACGGCCAACAACCGGGTGATTTTTCGCGTGGGCGTGGTGCAAGATAAAATTCGCGTGATGTTGGCGGACCGAATCAGCCGGTGGGAGTACCGCTATCTGGATCAGTTGCTCTATCGTGACAAGCATCTGGAGCACGAAATGATTCTGTTCGATCCGCGTTTGCGGGCGACCGGGAAATTGAAGATGAATGCTGCGATGCCCGCGACGTTAGAGGAATGGGGCGAATACGATGTGGCAATGATTGGTGACGTGACCCCCGAACAGTTCCCCAGAGAATCGCAGGAATCGCTCGTGGAGTTTGTCAAAGAGAAAGGCGGGATTGTGATCTTGATCGCCGGTCGCAGTGGAATGCCTCATTCGTTTGAAGATGAGCCATTGTTTGACCTGTTGCCGGTTGAAAAGTTCCAAGAGGGGCAAGAGTTCGATCAGTATCATGTGAAAGTGAATCAACTGGCCGCCGGTGTGGAATCAATTCACCTTGACAAGTCACGGCCGAAGTCAGAATTGTTGTGGAATCAGGTTTTTGAAGATCAACCGATCACGTGGCTTTCCGAATACTCGTCGCCCAAACCTTCAGCACGTCGATTGCTGGATGCAATTCCGGTGGACGATGAAGGAAAACGGCTCGACCCGAACGAACTTGAGTCACGACCGTCGTGGGTTTGTTGGCAGCAGTTGGGAGCAGGTAGAGTGGTTTATCTCTCGGCTCCCGACACGTATCGCTTGCGCTATCGGCGAGGCGATCGCTTGCACCATCTATTTTGGGCTCAGCTGATGCGCTGGATCACTTCGGAAGATCCCGGCAGTGATGACGGGCGAGTACAATTGACAACCGACAAAGTGAAATACCAACGGCACGAGCCGATTCAAGTTATTGCGACATTGTTGGGTGATGACGGTGAACCGTTCTCGGATGCTCAATTGGAAGCCGTTTTCGATTCAGGAGACAACAACGAATCAGTCTTTGCGTTAACCGCCGATGAGACGCGACCCGGTCGCTACGTGGCCAATGTCGAGGGCTTGCCAGCCGGAGCTTACCGAATCGCGTTGCGGGGCAAAGAGATTGAGGATGTTTTAGAAAATGGCCTAGGCGTAAAGACATTTATCAACGTGGCGAACTCGGCCGACAGAGAAACCGTCAACACGGCGTGCAACAGGCCATTGATGAAGCAAATCGCTCAAGTCAGTGGCGGTCAGGTGATTCCTCCCACGGCATTTGCCGAATGGTTGGAACTGCAAACAGGGGTGCCGGAGACAATTTCGCAGGTCGAGCGACAGCCATTGTGGAATCGCTGGTCCTGCCTCTGGATCGCGTTTGGGTGTCTGGCGACCGAATGGTTCGTCAGGCGAATGAAAGGTTTGACATGATCAAGAAAAATGAGAATGACATGATTCGAAGCAATTCAAAAACTGCGGTTCCGGATGATATTCTGCGGCAGGTTCAGCAGGTGCGTCGTTCCAGTCAGTCGCGTGATCGGCGGTATGCGTGGCTGATCGCTGCCAGCGTATTGGCGATCACGATGATCGTGGCGATGATTGTCGAGGCTCAGTTGAACCTGTTCAGTCACTCGTTACGCTTTGTCTTGACGGCTGTCTCATTGGTGGCGACTGCGATTTGTGGCTGGGCTTTCTGGCAGCGAGGAAAACAACAAAATGAACGTCTGGTCACGGCGGCAGAGCAGGTTGATTCGACATTCCCGGTGCTGGAACAAAGAGTGTCAACGTTGACCAGCTGCGAAGAGGATCGGCTTAACTCAAAGCTGACGGCTCATCCGGCGATGCTCAATCGGTTGGCGGTTGAGGCAACCAGCATCCACGAAACTGTGGAACAGAAGCCCGTCGTCTCACAGGCTGTTTTCAAACGTCCGCTATGTTGTCTAGCTGCGGCCGGGTTGGTGATGCTCGGTTTGGTCGTGTGGGATGCGCCGAAAACGATGGTGCAACTGGGCCGATTCTGGGCTCCATGGTCCAACTTGTCCGTGACGCAAGTATCGTCAGTCGAGCAAAACACGGTGATGGCTAGGCATGAGCCCATCAAGTTGACGGCGGCGTTGGCTGGACGCCAAGTTGAGGAATTGCAATTCGTATCCAAAGCCGTTGAAGACGCCGAGCTGTTAAAGACGCGACTGTGGCCGTCGGCAAAAGATCCATCGGTCGCCATGTTTCGTCGGTCGAAGGCGGTCGAGTCTTTCGACTATCGTTTCCGCGCGGGAGATGGGCAAACTGAGTGGCATCGAGTCACGGTTGCCGACCGACCCAAGATCGAAAATCTAACTTTGAAAATTACTCCGCCTGCGTACACAGGCAAGCCGGCAAAGACATACACCAAGGTGCCCAAAAAATTGCGAGCAGTCCAAGGCAGCAAGCTGGAGGTCCAGGTCACTCCCAACGCGCATGTTCGAACGGCTCGATTGGTGATGGGAAAAACCGATTGGTTGCCGATGGAGCTTATGGACGATCGTGCTTACGAGGGCTCGATGGAACTGTATCAGCCAATCAATTTTGAAGTACAACTGACGGAAATCCACGGTCTGGTCAATCGACGACCGCCCCGTTGTCGTTTGCAGGTGGTTTCCGATCAGGCTCCCAGAGTGAAAATTGTTCGTCCCACCAAATCGAGTGTTCTGTTGCCGGATGAAACGATCGACATTCACTTTAAAGCGAGTGACGATTTTGGCATCAAGGAAATGGCCTTGCGGGTCTATACGCAGCGAGAAGGCGAAGATCAACCAACGGTGCATGAGGTGCCCATTCCGCTTGACGAGGAAAGAAACAACCGAAAGATTAGGGGATCTGTTGCTCTAGATTTATCTCAGTTCGATTTAGCTAACGGCGACACCATTCGGTACGAAATTCGAGCCAGTGATAACTTCAAGCCGCTTGAAAATCTACTTGACGAAACACAGATCTCGCCGATGGAAGGCGTACAACTGTCGCAAAATGCCAACGCAGGGGCGTCGCCGGACAACGTCCAGCAACCGGCAGAGGCTAACGATGTCGCGGAAGCGAAGCCAGCGGCCCCCGTCGCAGCAGAAGCTACCGATCAGAATCCGCAAGTGGCTCAGGCGACCGACGCGGAAAATTCGAATGGTCAAACGTCGCCTAACGCTGACGACGCTTCGATGAAAAACGCTCA
>CAZLYM010000044.1:11095-16630 GCA_964563475.1 uncultured Pirellulaceae bacterium | reverse complement strand
ATTCGAATGGTCAAACGTCGCCTAACGCTGACGACGCTTCGATGAAAAACGCTCAAGCGGAAGCTTCCGATCAGAACCCGCAGGTGGCTCAGGCGACCGACACGGAGAATTCGAATGGTCAAACGTCGCCAAATGCTGACGACGCTTCGATGAAAAACGCTCAGGCGGAAGCTCCTGATCAGAACGCACAGGTGGCTCAGGCGACCGACACGGAGAATTCGAATGGTCAAGCGTCGCCAAATACTGATGATGCTTCGATGAAAAACGCTCAGGCCGACGCTTCACAGGCTAAACCGGCAAGCGGGGATGCATCCGATCAGAATCAAATTGCCCAAAATTCGTCCGGTGGTAACTCGAATCCAAACAACACACCGGCGTCTGGTGAGCAGAAGGACGATGGTACCGATGGAGCAGGAAATAGCGAAAAGCCTCCGGCTGACCAGATGGCAGAGAACCCAAAGCAGGAAGATCCGTCGGTAGGTGAAAACAAAATCGGTGCGCCGCAAACGCTGGATGATGCCGCGCCCGCCGAGACACCCGATCCAGAGTCGATCGCGAAATCGGATGCAACGATGAAGCCGACAACGCCCAGCGAATCTGATCCGGCAGCCAATGCAGCCAATCAATCGAACTCCGCTCAGTCAAGCCAAGCAAAACCTAGTCAGCCAAGTGACTCGCAACAGGCCAATTCTTCAAACAACAATCCTTCTTCGAACAATCAGTCCAGTTCCCCTGACTCAAACCAGACGGCGGCCAACGAAAATGGCAAACAGGAAGCTGAGAAGTCGGAAGTTGAGAAATCGGAAGTGGCCGAAGACAAGGAATCCAGTCCTTCGAAATCGGATCCGGTCCAGATGGCAATGCGCAGCCTTGATGTGGGAGGTCAGTCTTCCAGCAGTGGTCAGCAGCAGATCAAAGTCGATCGATATGCGGGTGGGTTCAGTTCCGAGCATCGGACCAAGTTGGAGATCGCGATTGCTCCGGTACTGGAACTCCTGAAAGCGTCGCTGGAGAGCGCAGGAAAAGATGTTCGACGTGTCATGAATCCGACGATCGCGGATCCGGTAACCGGGGCGGTCGCGGTGCAAGTCCTTCAGGATGCTTCCAAAGAACTGAAAAGGGGGTCAGAAGCGGTGATTGGGCTCAACAAAAAGACCAAAGGGACTCCCTACGCATTTGTGGGTCTTCGTCTGGAGTCGATTCGGACTGCCGATGTGGCTCCTGCTTGGGACAATGTAAGAAAAGCGATCGACAACGATGGCGAATTGCGATTGAATCACTCCAGCACGGCGTGGAATCATATCAATCGGGCTCTGGGGACGTTGGCAAAACTGGAAGAGAAGTATGAACAGGTCAAGCGTCAATTGAAGCGGGCGGACGATATCCAAAAGTTCAAAAAGATGCATCGAGTGTTCATCGAAAATTCACTGGCGATGCTCAACCCGAAGAGCTCAACGCTCAATGGTCAAAACCGCAAAGCAGTCGAGTTTGACTTGGATGAAGAATACCTGAAGCGTCTGAAAGAAGTTATGCAGATGCGACGGGACATGATGGCGGAGCTGGCACGGATTCTGGCTGACGATCCGCAATTGTTGCGACGTTACATGAATATGATGAATTCGCGTAATTCAACGATTCGAGACCAGTTAACGATAATCGCCGGAGACCAGCAGGCACTTGCCTACCAAGTCAACTCATGGGCCGACGCGAGCAAAAATCCGCAGAAGTTAAAGGGTTATCTGGTCGACGAAACGGAGAGGCATCTTTCCGAGATTCAGGACTTGGCCAACCGCCTTGCCGACGTGCAGGATGCGTTCGTGTCGTGGCTTCCGCTGGCGGACGATGTCAAAAAAGGAGAGGCAGCCGAGGCCATGAAAAATTTCCAGGCAGCCGGCATTGAATTGACAGGGATGGTTGCCGACGTGAATGCGCTTCTTGTTGGTGGCGAACTGAATCCAGACTATAGCCGTCGGGTCGAGCCATTGCTGGCCAGAGCGAACGACGCGGACAAACGGTTGGCAGAGGTTAGCCAATCATTGCAGCGAATGGCTAACGATCAGGCCGATGTCGAGATCGCGAACAACGCGATTCGTAGGCTGCCCGATTTACAAAAAGTTCGGCAGGATGCACAGCAATGGGCAGGGAAACTGGAGTTGTTGACCGATGGTCAGGTCAATGAAATTTACTCGGTCAATCAAGAAAATCGCCGTGCACAGTTGCTTGAGTATTCAGTCAAGGTTGCGTCACTTGATAGCCAGTTGATCGCGGCATTTCAGAACCGGGACGCTCAATTGCCAGAAGAAGTTGCGACACAGTCAATAGAGCTCCGGAACATACTGGACATCGAGCTTCCGGCACAGCAATTGATTGCGGCTCAGACGTTGTCGGACGGCGACGTGATTCTTGCGAGGAATCAACAGAACGATATCGTCGCGAAATTCGAACAGGCGGAAAAGTTGTTCGATGAGATTCTTCAGGCGGTTGCGGATGAGTTAGACAAGTTGCCCGTACAAGATCCGATCGCATCGTTGTTGGAGGATCCGACGCTCGATGAGATTTTAGCCCAATTGGAAAACGAATTGGACCTTCTGGAGGAGTTGGGTTTGAGCCAACCTCCCAACAATTTGCAGGTTATGAGAGACTGGCGTTCGAATCAAATGTCATCGATGATGCAACAACTGATGAGACAGCAGCAGCGCATGAGAAATCTCAGCAACCAAGCTTATCGAAACGCGATGGCTCGGGCGCGGGTCGAGAACGAGAAAAAATGGAAGCCGAAGCTTGCCAAAGACGATCGACGCTGGAATCTGTTGGTTGCCGAATTGGACGAAAACATGCTGCAAGGGGACAAGAAGGTTCCGCCGGAGCGTTATCGATCGGCAATCGATCAGTATTTTGAGAAAATCAGTAAATTAAAAAATAAGCAAGATTCTCAATAGCCTAACGAACAGTGCATACCCTAGGACTTTCATGCGCCACCGTGAATCCGGGCATGCATTAGATCGAGCGAATCAACAACATTTGACGAGGACTCATGATTAGGCTATTTGCCCACCTAGGGGTGGGCGTTTTCTGCTGCGTGCTGATATCTTCTGCGTCCGGATTCGAAACGGACAATCAACAGCCTGTCAACGCTCCATCACGAGACATCTTGACCGAGCAGGGGTGGCAGCGGGTTGATCGTTCGATTGAACGTGGTTTGCAGTATTTGATTTCTCAACAACAAACAGACGGTTCTTTCAAAACACTAGTCGACGGCCAGCCAGGCATCACCAGTTTGTGTGTAATGAGTTTTCTGGCCAATGGCTATCTGCCGGGCGAAGGCAAGTACGGCGACGAGTTGAGCAAAGCGGTCACGTACGTCTGTTCGCATCAAACCGAGAGCGGCGTGATCGCATCGGCCCATCCGGACGGTCCGAAGATTAGCAGGAAATTCGAGCACAACCTTGGCAAAACCGTCGCTTACAATCACGCGATTTCCTCGTTGATGCTGAGCGAAGTCTATGGGATGACCGGGGGTGTGGATGACCTGATCGATCGATCTGTGATTCAACGTAGTTTGGATGCTTCGCTGGAAATGTACCGTTGGCCCAAGCCTCGCAAGTTGGATCGTGGCGGTTGGCGATACGCTCAGAAGGAAGACGTGGACTCGGACCTGTCGCTGACCGGCTGGCAAGTCATGTTCTTACGTTCGGCACGGAACGCGGGTTTTGAAGTTCCATCCAAGCCAATTGACGGGACAATTGACTATGTGCTGAGTTGTTACCGCCCCGACTACGGTACATTCAATTACTATATTCTTGGGAAACGTGATCGTCGGTCGCGTGGGATGGCGGGAGCCGGGATCTTGGCGTTGGCTCATGCTGGTATGCATCATCGCAAGGAAGCAGTGTCGGCGGGCGATTGGATTTTGAAAAATGGTTTCGATCGCTATAATGATCGAAAGAAGTTCGACCAAAAGAGTGGGTTCAACGATTGCTACCATTACGGCGTGTTTTATTGTTGCCAGGCGATGTATCAATTGGGCGGCCAGCACTGGGAGGCGTTCTTTCCAAAAACGAGTGATGTTCTGATCAGGAACCAAGGTCAGAACGGATCTTGGGCAGCTTGTAACAGTAACGCCATCAAATTCGGTAAGTGCTATTCGTCTAGCTTATGCATCCTTGCTCTTAGCTCACCGAATCAGTTGCTGCCGATTTTCCATCGATAGGTAACGCTACTTATTGATGGGTATCGTTACTTACCAATAACGTAAGTTGGGCGAGGGAATATGAACAGGTTTATTACTTTCCTATTGATCTTGGTCAGTTGCTCGGTCGGAGTTGCTTCGGCACGCTGCCAAGGGCAAGATGATCTTCGGCAGCCCGCCGGCGCTCCATCTAGAGACATTCTGACGGCGGAGGAATGGAAACGGGTTGATCGTTCAATCGAACGAGGTCTGGAGTACTTGATTTCGCAGCAGGCTGCTGATGGTTCGTTTCCGACACGCGAAAATGGTCAACCGGGCGTCACCAGCTTGTGCGTGATGAGTTTTCTTGCCAACGGCTACCTGCCGGACGAGGGCAAATATGGCGAAGAGTTGCGTAAAGCGGTCGAGTACGTTCGTTCCTTACAAACGGAAAGCGGCGTGATCGCATTCGCTCATCCGAAACAAGGCGCGAAAATCAGTCGAAGATTCGAACACTACACCGGTAAGACGGTTGCTTACGGCCACGTGCTCGCATCGTTGATGCTATGCGAAGTTTATGGGATGACGGGAGGGGTAGAGGATCTGGTCGATGAAACGGTGATTCAACGTTGCTTGGATGTTTCCCTGAAAATGCACCGTTGGCCTAAACCTCGGGAGGTTGATCGTGGCGGTTGGCGATACGCCCAGAAGCAGCACGACGCAGAATCGGATCTATCGTTGACGGGATGGCAGCTGATGTTTTTACGCTCAGCAAAAGGCGCTGGTTTTGATGTTCCGGCCGAGACGATTGATGAAGCGGTCCAGTATGTCCTGCGATGCTATCGTCCGGACTACGGAACGTTCAACTATTTCATTCGCGGTGCAGAGGACCGGCGTTCTCGCGGGATGGCAGGAGCCGGGATTTTAGCGTTGGCTCACGCCGGGATGCACAACCGCAAGGAGGCTCAGGCGGCAGGAGATTGGATTCTGCAGCACGGTTTCGAGCAATACAATGACAAGATGGAGTTTGATCAGGCAAAAACAGGATGGTTCAACGATTGTTATCACTACGGCGTATTTTATTGCTGCCAAGGGATGTATCAGTTGGGTGGTGAGCACTGGAATTCGTTCTTTCCAAAAACCAGCCGTGTCGTGATCGACAATCAGGAACCCAAAGGTTCTTGGCCAGCCTGTAATAGCTTGGCGAAACCTTATGGTCAGTGTTACTCATCAGCGCTGAGTATCTTGGCATTGAGTGCTCCCAATCAGTTGTTGCCGATTTTCCATCGATAGCGTAAGGAGCGCGATTTGTTGTTGGGCAAATCCTTAGGATTTGCGGATCGATAGGTCACTCAGTGGATATGCTT
>CAZLYM010000044.1:0-10995 GCA_964563475.1 uncultured Pirellulaceae bacterium | reverse complement strand
TTATGCGATCGAACTGAAGCGGCATCCGACGATTCACTGTTGGGCAAATCCTTAGGATTTGCGGATCGATAGGTCACTCAGTGGATATGCTTTATCGTCGGTATTATGCGATCGAACTGAAGCGGCATCCGACGATTCACTGTTGGGCAAATCCTTAGTGGTTCGTGACATGGCTCAACAAGTTGCTATCGCAAGACGGGCAGTCGGACTTGACGCCGTGCATCTCGAGCAGGGAGCCGGCTTCACGAAAGATTCCCTCGATGGCCAGCGTTCGATCGATCAGCTGACGATTGTATGTTCGTTGAGCATCCGCCAACCGCTGCTGAGATCGTAGCAGTTCATCGATGGTGGTCAGATCTGTCTCAAACGCGGCCTGATGCGATTCGTAGGATTCGCGTGCGGCTTCTAGGAGTCTCCTTGAGGCAGCGAGTGTCAGTTCGGATCGCGACGCCGATCGTACCGCGGTTTCGACATCGAAATGGATTCGGGTTTCGAGCTCTTTAAGCAACTGTCGGCTGCGGCGGAGTCTCAGGCGACTGTTACGGACACCGGCTTGGGCTCGCCTTGCCCCGAGTGTCACGTTGTATTGCAGGCCAATCTCCCATTCGTCAAAAAGGCCGTCGGCGGCGACATCCAAGGCGCTTTCAAACCCGGTGCTGCTTCCGTTGCCAAGCGAGTCGCCAAATCCGTTGTTGCGATAGGTGGCGACCGCGTCGAGGCGAGGCAATAGAAAGTTGTTAGCGGCAAGCAATTGCAGTTGAGCCCGTTTGACGCGGATATTCTGTTCACGAATTTCGGCGCGTTTGGTAACAGCCGAGTGTTTCAGGCTTTCGGCATCAAAAACGGTGGCTTGAGCGACGGGACCATCGATAGGGTACAGCAGCGTCTGGCCGTCGCCAGGCAAGTTCAGCAGCAGACGCAGTTGGGCGTCCGCTTGCAGCAAACCAACAGCGTTCGACTGACCGGTGCTATGAATGGCTTCAAGTAGTTCCACCTCAAGCCGGTCGCGCTGTTCTCGAGCGAGTGCCTCGCGGTAGGCCTCACCCCCTTCCAAACTGGTTTTCCTTCTGGCTTGGGCAACTTGCCAAGTTTTTTCGGCTTGCTCGAACGACTCCCGAGCGATCTCGACATTCCGGTAAGCAAGATGAAGCGCCCAATAGGCTGAAATAATATCGTTGACGAACGAGGTCACATTTCGCTCGAACTGGACGACGGAAACATCGATGTTCGATTGAGCGATCAAGATTCCGGTGCCACCCTGTTGATCGACACGCGAGTTTGGGCCAGCAATGGAATTGAACTGTGTACCTCGGCCTTGCAAAAGAGGCTGACGGATTTCCGCTTCTAGGCGGGTGTTAAAAACACTATCAAATAGGTTGGATGGCCGTGTGTTGTCGTCGTAATCGATGGCTCCGGTCAGGGTGTATTGGGCACCGGTGGACGTGAATCTTTGCCAGGTCAGTGACGTGTTGACCAAGTCCTGCTGAATCGTATTGGCTCCACCTCCGAGTACGGAACTGTTAAACACGTCATCGTTATTGGCATAATTGATTTGCCCATTAAGAGTCGTATCAAAGTCTGCCAACGCTGCTTCGGTACCCGAACGAGGATCACTGGAAATGATCCACGGTTGGTGGGCCGAAGGGACTCCTTCGGGATTATTCAGAATTTGAGCTCCCAAGCTGCGGAGTACGGTCGTGTCTTCGAAGGCCAGTTGGATTGCTTCGTCCAATGTCAGGGGCCACGTGTTGCGAGGAAGTTGGTGGACCCCTTCTAGTTGCTCTGGAAAGCCGGAGCTCCAAGGCAGTTCGGTGACCAGCGATGGTACCGGAGCGTCAGCGGTTTCGACCCAACTTTCAGATTCGGCGGTAGTCGTTGGCTCTTCGGTCGACTGCTCAACCGAGTCGAGTTCCAAGGCAGGGCGAGGGGCCTCATTTAGGTCCAATGGTGCATCGCGATCAAGCTCGGGGGGAATGAGCCCGGTGCCAGTGCGCTCAAAATCAGGAATCTCCAGACTGGGGACTGCCGGGGCCGTGGCGGCAACTGCTGGGTCCAGACCGTCGATCGCGTTGTCAATCGCTTCCTGTTGTGGGGCAGCAGAAAGCCAGCTGACGGACGATTGAGTGCCGACCTTGCACCCCACGCCGCAACAGATGATTGCGAAGAAAAGCGCGGCAGCACAGGCAAAAACAGGCTGCTGAGCTGAGAGGTTGTGCTGTTTGTTGTGGGGCATGTTCAATTGATCGATTATTCGCCGCAAAAATGGCATATTCCTTAGACCCGTATCGAGAACTTTAAGTCGACGGCATCGGTGTTTCCCGGATTCCCGGCAGATACCCCTTAGTCGGAAAAGTCTAGCTTTCTTCCCTGGTCGTTGTATTTTCTTTTGTTCAACTGCATGAAGTTGACTAATCTCGGGGGTAGCCAAACAGGGAAATTCTGAAGTTGATCTGGTATTTTGCACGGTGCCATGTCTAGCGCTGCGTGCTTTTGCTCATGCAAGCGTGTTCCATGACACCCGAACATCCGATCAATTCAGGCCTGACAGCAACCCGGTTTCCGGTGAAAACAGCGAAAATATGTGGAGAAACGATAGATGAACCAGATAGCTCTCACCCTTTCTATGTGCCTTGGTATTTGTTCATGCCATTCAGTTTGGGGCCAAGATGCGGGCCAGTTGCACTTCAACAACAGCGTTGTCGGGGTTCTGGATGACATCAATCTTCCCGCCAAAGACTCTGGGATATTGCTCGAGCTGGAAGGAAAACTCGGGCAGAGAGTCAAGGCTGGCGACGTGATAGGACAATTGGATATTTCCGACCTGAAAGCTCAGCGAGAGGTAATTGAAGCCGAGCGTCGGCTGGCAGAAATTACGGCCGAGAACGATATCAATATTCGGTTTTCTCGCAGTTCTAGCGATGTTTCGCAAAAAGTGTTGGACAAGTCTCGGCAGGCGAATCGGATCTACCGGGGTACTGTCAGCTCGACGGAGATTGGGCGACTGGCCTTGGAAGCCGAGCGGGGTGAGCTGGCTATCGAACGTTCGATGTTGGATCAGGAAACGGCTGAAACCGAGGTTCAGCTTCAGGATAAGCGACTCGCGGCCCTAGAGATTCAAATTGCCAACCGCCAGATAATCAGCTCGATCGATGGCATGATTGTTTCGACGCCATTTTCCGAAGGCGAATGGATTGAACGCGGCCAGACGGTCGTGAGAATCATTCGAACGGACCGCGTCGAGGTCATTGCGTTGGCTGACGCAAAGCATGCCGACCCATCGCTGGTGGGCCAACCGGTGACCATTAAACAGGGTGACAAGACGCTTTCTGGTGAGGTGACGTTCGTTAATCCAGAAATCAATCCTGCATCCGGGCAGGTTCAGATCCGGGCCGAGGTCGATAACCGTGACGGCCTGCTGCGGGTCGGGAGCCGGGTGAAAATGATCATGGAGCTTCCTTAGAACATGTTCTAAACGTGTTTTGAAGACCGGCATGAGAAATCAAAGTGCCTTGGATATCGCGAAAGGCTGTGGTTTTGCTTCTTTTTTTACAAAAAGCCGGCATGTAGTTAAATCGAGCGGTTTCAACGGGCTTGCGGATCCATCAGTTGTTTGCTGGACGTGCTTGATTGTCGATATTTCGCGAGCGATTTGAAGCTGAATCTTGTCGGTGGTAAATCCTAGGGCTCCTTTTGCGAGCCTGTTTCAGAGTCCAGCCTCTGGCTTAGCCCGAATATTTCATCGATTTTCGATTTGTTATTGATGCAAATCCTGCGGTTGCCGAAGCTTCGGTCACTTTCTGACGTCAGTTGAAAATGGGAGTGTGTTTTCAACGTCAAAGCGGCGGATACCAAAATCGTTATCGATGGCCTTGTTCCGGCCTACGAAACATCCGTGCTAACCGATTGTTATGCAATCCCCCCCGAAGGAGTAATCCGCTCTTGTCGCAAAATGATACAACAGTCGGTTGCAAAAAGAAAAATCGCTCATTTCGCCCTTTCGGGATGTCTTGCACGCCGTGGCTTGAAGAGAGCCGAGTGTTCTCCACGCCCTCAAACCCCGAGAAAAAGTAAACGAAAGTCGTTGCAAAAAGGAGTTTGCGATAGTTTCTGCTGCACCGAGCTGAGAATCAATTATTCCAAATGGGTGCAAAAAACGAGTGCTTCCGATTTTTACAACTATTTTAAAAAAATTAGTTGCATAAAATTTGCGTTGCTGTACCATTTATGGCTCGGACTTGCGAATTGGTTTGTGCAGAGAATTGTTAAATGTTCCAGCAGTGGTTCTGGAGAGCTTTGTTCGCCTAAGATCTGCCTTGGTAGTTGGATTCTTGGATAGTACTTGCAAGTCCTCGGTTTGAGCAGTTTCAATACACAACTTTTGAGGGTAGCACGGTGAAGGTATCACTGAAGAATTGGGTCAGCGTTCGTCTTGGGGCACGCGCGGCGAAGCAGGATCAATGGCAGGTCGATAATGACTTGGTTTTCTCAGGAGATAATCTTGAGCCAAGAGTTTTGCTGAGTGCAGTTGCCGTAGCAGATGTGCCTGATGTGTCGATTGCGGTCGATGACACGGCTATCGTGCAAGAGGACGATGTTTTTGACAGCACCGATGACGGATTGAACGGCGGCGACGACACCAGTGTCGTAGACAACGATCTGGTCGATATTCTGGCAGATTCGGATCTTGGTGACGTTGAAGTCAGCGCAATTTCCAGTTCAGTCAACGGCCTTAACGGCCTGCTTGGGCTGGATAGCAGTTCAGTTGATTTCAACTCTGATGGCACGTTCACGTTTGATGGCACTGCATCCGATGTGATTCAGTCGCTTTCCGAGGGAGAAGTCGGCACATTTAACTTCGAATACAACTTCAATCAGCCACTCGGTTTGGCGGATGCCGAAGTTGGACGCGTCAATCTTCAGGTTCAGGGCGCCAACGATGTCTTTGAAGCGACCTTCGCAGACCAGGATTTCGAGTACGTGGTCGACGGCAATGCCATTGAGTTTGATGCTCCGTTGGCACAGATCAGTGACGTAGACGCGAACGATTCCTACTCCGTTATCCTAGAAGTTGAACACACAAGTCCATCGAATGACATTCCAGGAAACCCATTGGGTACGCTGTTTCTGAATTCGGAGGGTGAAGATACTGGCGTGACAACACTTGTGCTCACCGGAACGCTTGACGAAATCAATGCGCAGCTTGAAGACGTTCGTTTCAAGCCTGATACCAATGTTGATCGGGACTTGGCCCCCGAAAAGTACGAGCAGCAAATCAGTATTATTGCTAGAGAGTTTCCGGGCGCTGATGATGCAAATCCATCAAACGTTCTTGAGGGAACTGTTTTGCTGACGCCGGTTCTTGATGGTAGTGGCAATGTTGTCTTTAACGAGGCTCCCGTTGCCAATGAAGACGGCATCTCGTTTAACGAAAATGGCGTGGGCAATTTCCGTATTGGCAACTTGCTTGATAACGATACCGATGCCGACGGTGATGCTTTGACCGTAACGGACCTTTCTTTTGAAGGGCAACTTGCGGCTGAGTTTGTCGTACCAACTAACGTTCAGGGTGTCGACTACAGCTTCCAATCAGTTGGTAATTTCGGCGTTTTATATTTCAATGAAGACGGAAGCTACATCTATGAGTTCGACGACGATGTTGATTCGCTTGCTTTCGGTGAACAAGTCAGTGATGAATTTCAGTACAACATTATTGACACAGCTTGGAACGAGAACGTCGGACCTGGCACGCTGAAAGTCACCATCAATGGCGCCAACGATGCACCCGAGTTCCAGTCGGTTGATGGATTCGTTCATGAAAATAGTTCGCTTCCATCAGGTGAATTCTTGGTTGAAGACAACCACGGCACCGTTGTTAATGATGGCGGTAACGTTGGTAATAGCGGTGGCAACATTGGTAATAATGATGGTGCCGGTGGTGGCATCGTCACTTTCGACCCAGCGGATAGCGACTTTGATGCGGCGGTTGTTGCAGCATCGCTTGAAATTGATGAGCAAGCCACTCCGGTTCCGATCGAACTTGATCTTGAAGCGATCCTTACCGATCTTGATGCCAGCGATGTCCATGATATCCAAATCAACGGCGTGTTTGTTGACGGAGAAGTGGCTCCTGGGCTTTCACCGGGCGATTTCAAGACGGACGGTACATTCTTCGATTTCCTTTCGGTGAGTGAAGTCGACAACGACGATCCGGCAAACCGCGTGGTGACGCTTGATTTTGCTGCGGACGCTTCGGCACTGAACTACTTAGACGAAGGTGATGTGTTGTATCTGATTTATCAAATCAGCGCAACCGATCCGCACGATGCGGAAGCAACCGCATTTGTAAAGGTCAAGATTACCGGTACTGAAGACAAGCCATTTCTATGGGTTGAAGACTCAGGTACGGTGACTGAAGGCGATCTTGGCGATGATCCAATCATCGCAACAGGTATCCTCGTGGTCGACGGAGTGGATGAAGATGATCGGTCAACCTTCTTGCCAAATAATGATTATGGTTCTGGCTTGGTTGGTACCTACGGCTCGCTAGAGATCGCGGTCGATGAAAATGGACTGGAGTCATTTGTTTATACTCTGGACAACGACAGCGATATCGTTCAAGCGCTCAATGAAGGCGAAGTGGTTCAAGACACGTTCTCCTTGAGCATCTTCGACAATGGCGAAGTTCTGCAGGCGAGGGACAGCAGTGGCAACTTGCTTTTTGAGGCAGACGGCACCACCCCTATCCCGCACTTGGTTCATATCACCATTGATGTCGTTGGTACCGACGACGAGCCAGTCATCACCTACTTACCTGCTGAGGTTGCTGAAGGTGATGTGGGGCATCCGACCTTTGTCGAAGGCATCGTGACGATCACCGACATTGATTCCCTTGACAATCCGACTTTTGCAACCAACCCACTGCAACCGGGCAGCGGGACGGGTGTTGGAACTTTTGGCGAGATCACGGGCGTGGTGCAGATTCCAAACCCAGACCATGATCCTGAAGATTCTTCCAGCCCTGAGTTCCTTGAAGTTTACACCTATGTGCCAAACCAAGAAGCGATTCAGTTCTTGGCTGCTGGCGAAGAGTTGACCGATGTGGTCGTGCTGACAGCGTTCGATTTCACCTTGACCGATGAGCACGGTGATGTGATTGTTCGGGAGTTGGCAACCAAAGCGGTTGACATTGTCATCAAGGGTACCAACGACGCACCAGAAGTGACTTCTGATGTGGTCAATGCTTGGGAAGATCCAGACAAAGACACCGTTGGTGCCGCCGTCATTGCTGGAGGCACACTGAACGTCAGCGACGTTGATCTCTCTGATGAAGTCTTTGTAGAGGCAGAGGCTGCAGGAGTTAGCGTAGTGTTTCAGCGGGAGGCCACCGGCTCGGGCTCTAGTTTCGAGTCGCTTCCTTTCCCTGGACTAATTAACGCCTTCGACAGTGTTAACACCGACATTGATGGTGTCAGAGAGACTCTTCTGAGCTACTTGACTCTGCCTGAAGGTGCTGTGGTTGCTGCGGGTGATGAAACGGGCGTGATCGAATGGACGTTCGATAGCGGAACCGAAGGGTTTGACTTCCTAGCCCGAGACGAAAGGCTTGTTATCTTCTACAGGGCTACGGTCACCGATAGCGAGGGAGCAAGTGCCGAAGCAATAATCCGGGTCAATGTCCTTGGTAAGAACGATCGTCCTGACATCTTTGTTGGGGAACACGATTCGGCCTTTGAAGTGCTGAAGGAAGCCTCTAGTTCAAACGACAATGGCCAAGATGCGGATGGTTATTTTGTCAGTGGAACGTTGTCGGTTTCCGATGTCGACGCCGCTGATGCAGTGCTCGCTTTCGAAGGCCTTGGCTTAGGAGTGACCAGCGTTGTTGTCGAGTCAACCAATCCAATTCCTCCGGATACCGGACTGTCCAACGCTGATTTCCTTGAGATGTTAAGCCTTCTTGATGCGACAACCGTTGTTGGCGTTAGCGAAACCGAGGGAGTTCTCGAATGGCAATTTTCAACCAGTGAAGGTTTTGATTTCCTTGGCAAAGGTGAGCAAATCACATTGACCTATACGATTCAGGTCAGTGACGAGCACGCTGATGATACTCAGGAAGTTGTGATCGTGATCGAAGGTGCCAACGATCGCCCAACCATCAAGACCGAGGAAATCATTGATTTCCACCGCAACGATCACCAAGGTGATCCTGCCAACGCGATTGATGCGGATGATTTCGATAACAATGGAACACTTGTCTCAGACCTGATTCGGGCACAGCAAGAAGACCTTGATGTCTTTGGCTCGCTGCAAGGGATCGCGGTTCAAGGTGTGCAATCCACGTTCACCACGACCGGTGCTGAGGACTGGGAGTTCTCAACCGACGGCGGAGTCACATGGACCGCCTTCGATGCGGATCTCAGTGCTGAGAATGCAACTGTCCTAAGCACCGATGCTCGCGTGAGGTTTGTGCCTGACGGTGACGGCCAGAACACAGGGTGGGCTCAGTTGAGGTTCGTCTTGTGGGATCAGACAGACGGTAACCCAAGCGGAACAACCGGAGTCGATTCCACCCAACTGTTTGTCTTCGACGATGAAGGAGAAATCCACAGTGAGGCTGCTTTCGGACAGGACATGCTGTATTTCACAGTCCAAGTCAATGCACCAGCCGCTGACGCTCCAACGGCAGTCGCCGACAACTTTGAGGTAACTGCGGGCTCCGTTACGACCTTGGGAAGTCTGCTGGCCAACGACATCGATCCGGATACGCTTAACGGCGACCTGACGGCTTCAGTGATCGGCGATCCAGCAGGAGTGACTGTGTTTACTGATGGAACGTTTACGTTTGATTCGACTGGCTTGTTGCCAGGTCAATCGTTCAGCTTCCAGTACTTGGTCAGTGATGGAACAAGTAGTGACATCGGAACGGCAACCATCTTTGTGACCGAAGC
Source organism: uncultured Pirellulaceae bacterium (assembly GCA_964563475.1). Classification (GTDB taxonomy): domain Bacteria; phylum Planctomycetota; class Planctomycetia; order Pirellulales; family Pirellulaceae; genus Mariniblastus. Next base: position 2,050 of record CAZLYM010000044.1, on the reverse strand, counting down.
GGCTGTCACGATCGATGGACCTGAGGACGTGCTTGTTGGCAAAGGTGAAAACATCTTCACCGCAGCACCAAACGGTCTTGGTGACCTCACGGTCCAAACGTGGACTGTGGATGGCGTTGCTGTTGCATCTGGATCATCGTTCACTTTTGATCCAGACGGTCCTGGTACTTTTGTCCTAACTTACACGGCTATCGATAGCAGCGGGGCGATCGCTTCGGGCTCGGTAACCGTGACGGCAGTTTCTGCAGCGATTGTCGATGGTGATTTGGTCATCGGTGGTACTGATGGAAATGACAGCATCACGGTCAATGTGGTTGGAAGCGACTATCAGGTTAACGTCAACGGCGACATCAGCACTTTCGCAATTGCTGACGTTACAGGAGATATCATCATCTGTGGCCATGACGGCGACGACGATATTCGTGTTGCTCCAGGCGTGACCCAGTCAACTCAAATCTTTGCCGGTAGCGGAGACGATACTGTCTTCGGTGGTGGTGGCCGAGACGTTGTTGAGGCTGGCCTCGGAAACGATACAGTCTTTGGCCGCGGGGGCAACGACAGGCTCTTGGGCGAAGATGGTGATGACACCCTAGAAGGCAACGCCGGAGATGACGTCATCGTTACTGGTGACGGTACCGATACTGCGGTTGGTGGTCTCGGAAACGACAATCTCTTGGGTGGCGGAGGTGCTGACACCCTAGAAGGCAACGCCGGTAACGATGAGTTGTTCGGTGGAGATGGTGACGACGACCTGTCTGGTGGAACCGGCGATGATGTCGTCCTTGGTCAACAGGGCAATGACATTGTTGATGGCGATGCCGGGAATGATACGCTCGTTGGCGGCGCAGGCGATGACACAATCAACGGCGGTGCTGGTGACGATGAAATTTCTGGCCAGTCTGGCGATGACACGATCTTTGGTATGAGCGGTGTCGATATCATCGACGGTGGCTCTGGAAACGATACGATTGTGGCTGGTGCCGGAAACGACATCGTCAACGGTAGACTTGGTGATGACGTTATCCGCGGCAACGGCGGCAGTGACCTGATCTTCGGCGACGGAGGCGACGACGACTTGATCGGCGGTAACCAAGACGATCAGATCTTTGGTGGTACTGGCAATGACGTGCTCTACGGTAACTCCGGTGATGACACGTTGGATGGTGGAGCGGGCGACGATACACTCATCGGCGTCCAAGGTGACGATACCCTGACCGGTGGTGCTGGAATCGATGTCCTTAACGGTGGATTCGGTATCGATACTTCGATCGATGTTGGCGAAACCGAGATCCTAATCGAGCTGTAATCATCAGACGTGATAGCAATCGGAAGTCAGTTGTAAAAAGCTGAATCCGAAAAGTGATAACTCAAGAAGCCGGGTCCAGTTTTGGACCCGGCTTTTTTATGGGATCGTGTTTTATAATTGGCGGAGTCAGATTCCGTTCACGCTTCTCCCGCTGACCGCGAACATGCGATGACAAAGTGTCGACGCCTTCTATCTTGATTGATTGTGCACACTCGCTTCGGCCGAGAGTGAGCTTGATACCAATGGCCAACTGACGACCAGAAAGGCGAATATCAGATAGCTGAAGAAGTAATCTCCTGACTGCACGATTCCAAGGCAGCAACAAAACGTCGCAAGGAATCCGGCTTTGAACATCAGGCAAAATGCCATCAATCCCAGACATGTCGATGCCGCGATACCTGTCACAGGTGGCAGCGTGAAACAGATTGCGATGACGGTTGTCAGCTCGAACAATGTGCGTAGAGAAATGTTTGGTATTTGATTCTCGGTTGTGACCAAAAGATTGACCAAGCTTTCAAAGGGACTGAAGTTTGGTATCGTGGCGGTTCCTGCCCCCGAAGTAAGAACCGGTAAGTTTCCATCGAGGCAACAATGCAAAAACGGCCAACGCCTCTCAAGCCCATTGGTCCATACGCCTACGGTGCGATTGGTTGTGGGCTGATGTTGTTCAAGTACTTAGTCGAATATGCGCTGGTGGTTGGCCAAGGTGGTCAGAAATACGGACTGTTGGCATTTTTTTCGCCC
>CAZLYM010000043.1:19189-22630 GCA_964563475.1 uncultured Pirellulaceae bacterium | reverse complement strand
CTTGGGACCTCGTCGTTATCAGCGACGCGCTCTAACCAACTGAGCTACACGACCTCGCTTGCACTGCCCTGCAGCATTTCAACCAGTGAGATGACAAATGGACAGGCCCCTGAGTTCGCTCGATTCGAGCCAATCAGCCGAAAACTTCAAGACCCTAACGGTCCTGAAACCGTCGAAAACCTCCTCAGGCATCGCAACAGTTTATAATCTCCCGCCAGACTGTCAAACGGGGATGGCCAAAACAAATTGTTCCTCCTATCCAAACGGAATAAGCTGCCAGAACTACGCTGATTCCGCGTATCAGGCGTCACTTTGACTAATGAAACGTCTTAACCTGAAGCGACCTAACCGCTAATCTGTCTTGAGTTGGCTTCGGTTGCAAACGTAACAGAAAGCCAACTGTTTTATGTAGCCCGTGACTAGTCGCTTCCATCGTCCGCTCGAAGCCAATTCCTGAACGAATGATCTGGGATCCGCTGAAAGCTCCACGAATACTCGCGGCAAAATCCAACCGATCGGAACCATGCGAATCTGAGCTGGTTCATTGGTGGGAAAAAGGCTCTCACTTGCGATCCTAGGATCGCCTGACACTCCATCACACGTAGATCACTGATATGAATGACTTTTCGATTTTTGCCCGCCCTAGCGTGCGGCCCTTAACATGCCTTCGATTGAACCGGCTGATCGTCATTTCAAGCATGCTCAGCGTCGTTATCAGTCTTTCCGCGTCCAACGCCATGGGTCAAGGAGCCAGCCTAAATCAGGCAATGGCGATCAAGCCCATACAAAAAGACGCTCCCTATGAGGTACCGTCGGCTGACGAATTGAAATCTTGCGAGATCGAAAGGTCCAGCAAGCCAGCAGGATTCGTCGTCACCGATGGTAGCGGCAGAGTTTTGCGTCGCTTTTTGGACAACAATGCAGATGGCAAGCTTGATCAGTGGTCGTATTTCGAGAATGGCATCGAGGTCTACCGAGATCTCGATACCAATTTTAACGGAAAGAGGGATCAGTACCGTTGGCTGGGAGCAGGAGGGACTCGCTGGGGAATCGATCGGAACGAAGACGGCCGAATTGACACTTGGAAAACGATCTCGCCCGAAGAAGTGGCTTACGAAACCTTCATGGCAGTCCGTGAACGTGACGCCCAGCGATTTGATCGCTTGTTGCTGACACCGGACGAGTTCTTGTCACTCAAGCTTGGCAAGTCTTCCGCAATCCGCATCAAAGACCGTTGGCAGAAAGCCAAGTCTGGATTCTCCAAGGCGGTCACAGGCTCTTTAAGACTTCCCCAAGGTGCCAAGTGGGTTCAGTGGGGCAACGGTCGCCCCAGCATGTGCGCGGCCGGGACCGAGGGAAACAAAAACGACATCGTTTGCTTTGACCACGCTTCTGGAGTCTACGAAGCAGGCAAAGATTTTGGCCAGATCGCAGTCGGTTCCATCATCAAAGTTGGCGATGTCTGGCGACTGGTCGAGATGCCCGAACTGGTTTCTGAAGGCAAGCCAATCGATAACGGTGGCGTTTTGTTCCTGCTGCCAATTCCAGACCTTGATGACGGAGGAGACGGACTAGGACCGGGGCAACCGAATCCACTTGCCGATATGTTCGCCAAAGTTGGCGAGTTGGACGAATCGCTTAAAAAAGCCACCAAGGGCTCCGAAATCGCCAAGCTGCACCAACAAAAAGTAGATGTTATGCAAGAGATCTACTTCAAGGACGACAAGAAAAACCGTCGCAACTGGCTTGAAAACATTGCGAACTCAGCCCAAAGCGCCTACGTCGATGAGAAGTTTCCCAACGGAGTCAAAGTGCTCAATGGCTTCGCCGCGAAGCTAAAGAAAGCGCGGATAACCGATGGCGTTGACTATGTTGAGTGGCGTTCGATCTTCGCCAAGTACGGTTTGGACGTAAAAATCCGCGACAACAAAGGGCGAGCCAAAGCGGAACAGGAACTGATCTCGAATGTAGAAGATTTTGTCGATCGCTATCCCAAAAGTCAGTTCGCCGCTCAAGGAATGTTCCAATTGGCACTAAATAACGAGCTTATCGAACGTGACGAAGACCGTGCGATTGGTTGGTACAAGAAGATCGTCGCAACCTTTCCCGGCACCAACGATGCCGCTCGTGCTGCGGGCGCGATCAAGCGACTCACTGGGCAGGGCAAACCTTTCCGTTTTCAAAGCAAAACGGCTCGTGGACGTGCATTTAACATTGCGGATCGAAATCTGCGAGGAAAAATCGTAATCATGCACTTCTGGGAGAACTGGTGTGCTGACGAATTCGACACCATTGAACGCTTGGCTGAAAAGCATAAAGACACCGTTGTGTTTATCGGGTGCAACACGGATTCAACCACCGCAGACTTCTCAGACTTCATGGCCAAGAACCGCAACGTCACATGGTTGCAACTGCACGAACCAGGCGGAGTCGAAAAAAGTCCTCTGGCCCACCAGCTTGGCGTATCGACGCTTCCGCTGGTATTGTTGATCGATGGCAAAGGCCGTTTGGTCGAGTCAAACCTTGCGTTCGGTGACCTCGAAAGAGAAATCCAACGCGAACTCAGACGGGCCAAACGCGACCGGTAGCTGCTAAGTCCTTCTGCCCTCCCTAGAGAGGGAGCAGCGAAATCTCGACTTGGAAGTCGAAATCATTGTGGAAAATCGGACGACCGGCTGCCGGTCGTCTGAACGAACGGCCTGTTTTTCAAAAAGAGAAACAGGCCGCAAGCAATTGACGGTCTGCATCAGCCCTTTGCGCAGCGAACACGGTCCAATGGATCCGTGATCCCTTCAGAAAACTCCAGTTTGAGCTCCCCCTCAAACCACGCTGCAAGATACAGTTGTCCCGACAATCGCCACATGGAACGGCTCGTTCGAGGGGGTAGCCGTTACACCCCGCATTGCGTGCTAGCATTGCAAAACTAATACAGCAGCTACAGGTTAACAAAATCTGCTTGTTTCACCCCTGATAAAGCAATTTGTACTTCTTTTTGTTTGGGATCTTCGGGTTGTTACCGTCGATTCCATCCGTGGGTTGGTACCTGTCGCCAGCTTGGTGGGGAATTGGGCAGTCAAATCGATTTTGCCCCTCGAACCGCATACATGACCCGGAAGTTCGATTTATTTGAGGCGTATAGCAATGAAGCGTATACACGCGAGATTTGGTTTGGTACTGGGGCTGGTGGGCTCCGGGTTGCTTAGTGCAGGAAGCGCTAATGCCCAATCAGCAGCAAAAGCACCAAGTGCTCCTGGCTACTACATTCAGGACGTAACACCAGCAACACCAGCAACACCAGCAACACCAGCAGCATCTGTCGCTGCTCCTACTGCCTCGGTCGACGCTTCGGCAGAGTCGGTTTACACCGATTGCGGATGTGCCGATGCCGCACCCGTCGCGTCAAGCTGCTCGTCGGGTGGCTGCTCAACAGGTGGCTGCTCA
>CAZLYM010000043.1:8137-19089 GCA_964563475.1 uncultured Pirellulaceae bacterium | reverse complement strand
GGTGGCTGCTCAACAGGTGGCTGCTCATCAGGTGGCTGTCAGCTCGGTAGTCGCTTGGGTGGCCGTAGCCTCTTGGGTGGCGGACTACTTTCTGACTGCGAAAGCCCACTTTGCAGAATCGGCAACTTGTTCCCTCGTTACAATTGCGAATTGGGAGACCCGTGGACACTATTCGGTAATTGTGGCCGCGGTCAATGTGGCGAAGAACCAGCCGTAAACATCGGTGGTTGGATTCAGCTTGGTGCCTACTCGGACAACAACGATTTGTTCTTCGACGGCCAAGACGATCAAGTAAACCTACATCAAGCTTGGTTGTTCGCCGAGAAGGTTGCTCAGCCCGGCGACAATGGTGAGCTTGGCTTTGGCTACCGTTTTGATATTCTATACGGTACCGATGCTGACGACACACAATCGTTCGGCAACTCGCAGGACGCCTTTGGCAACCCGCGTGGTTTCGATAACAGTCCTGGCTTCAATCGGGGCGGTGGCTACGGATGGGCGATTCCACAAGCCTACCTTGAAGTCGCTAAAAATGACTGGTCCGCCAAAGTTGGTCACTTCTACACACTAGCCGGTTACGAAGTCGTGGGTGCCACTGGCAACTTCTTCTTCAGCCACGCGATCACTCAGTTCAACAGCGAGCCGTTCACTCACACTGGTGCTGTTGCAACTTACAATGCTTCCGATAACCTGACACTCTACGGCGGTTGGACTGCTGGTTGGGATACTGGTTTCGATCAGTTTGGCAACGGAAGTACCTTCCTTGGTGGTTTCAGCTCGTCTCTCAGTGAAGACGTGAGCCTGACCTACATCACCACTTTCGGTGACCTTGGTGCTCGCGGAGACGACGCATATCACCACAGCGTCGTTCTGGACACGACACTGACAGAACGAGTCAACTGGGTAGTTGCCCATGACTTGCTACGAGTCGACAGCACAGGCGAAGACAACATTAGCCTTGTCAACTACCTCTTCTACACGTGCAACGACCGTCTTTCTTTCGGAACTCGTAACGAGTGGTGGAAAGGTGACGCTGTGACTGGTTACACTCCATTCGGCAGTTCTTTCCCAGCTGGCAGCGGGTCGGCTTCGTACTACGAATCCACCGTCGGTTTGAACTATCGTATCAACGGGAACACGGTTATTCGACCTGAATTCCGCTACGATTACTCACCTGCTCTTGACTTCGAGCAGGAAACCGTTGCGATGGACGTTGTTGTGACATTCTAGTCGACATACGTTTCCTTCCGGGAAATTAGATAAAAGAAGCCGACCCAACGGTCGGCGAACAACCAATGACAGATGGGAGGCGGCGTCACCAGTTGACGCCGCCTTTTATCATGGAATGATGGGAAACGGCAAACGATCGTTTTGCCAAACTCTTCACTCAGCCCAGCCACGCCATGAACTCTGAACGCGAATCAAGCCGACGCGATTTCCTGCGAGGCAACGCGTTAGTCGGATCGATTGCAAATCCAACCACTTCGGATTCGCCCGGACCCTCAGGGTATCTGGAACAGTACACGAAAACCGCGATGGCGTGCCAGTTTGAGATCCTTCTCAACCGGCGTCAGTATCGAAAAGGCCCACAGGCTGTTGCGGACGGTTTCGAACTGCTCGATCTGCTGGAAGATCAACTATCGATTTACCGCGATCACAGCGAGGTAAGCCAACTCAACCGATCCGCGAAATCGCAAAAAACGCCCGTCGAAACACAGCTTTTTCACTTACTCAAACGATCAGCCGAACTTCACGAATCGACGGCAGGCGCTTTCGACATCACTTCGTCGTCTCTGACAAAACTCTGGGGCTTCGATCACCGATCAGGCGCGGTCCCTGACTCGGCTTTGATTCAAGAAACGCTCAGGCAAGTCGGCTCAGAACAAATGTCGCTCGACCCAGAATCAGAAACGGTCTCCTTCTCCAACCCGAACGTACAAATCAACCTTGGCGGGATTGGAAAGGGCTACGCGATCGACCGAATGGCTCAGCTTTTTGGTGAACGCGAGGTCAATGACTTTATTGTGCATGGCGGTCAAAGCAGCGTGCTGGCCCGAGGAAACCAGGACGACTTTACTGGCGACCAGACAAAAAGCACTCCTGAAAGCGGCACAACCGATCCAACTGCAGTCCCATCCGAAGAGCCCATAAAAGAGATCGGCTGGACGGTCGGACTAAGTCACCCCACCGTGCCCAATTGCCGACTCGCAGAATTCAAATTGCTCAATCAAGCGTTGGGAACCTCGGGCACCGGTCGCCAAGGCTTTTTCCATCAAGGGAAACGTTACGGGCATATTATTGATCCACGTACCGGTTGGCCGACCGATCATGTGCTTTCATCGACCGTGATCAGTCCGTCGGCCGCTCTATCCGACGCTCTGGCGACTGCGTTTTTTGTGATGAAGCTAAACGAAGTCGAGGATTACTGCAAAGCTCATCCAGACGTTGCCGCGTTGCTGGTTGTCCCTAGCAAAGCCAAAGGGCAGATCCAGCTCGAGTGGTTCAACCTAAACGACGATCAATGGCGGCGGCTGGCATGAGTCAGCAATCTCAAATCTGAACCCTGAACCCTTACGCTACATCCACCAAGGCATCCCCGAGCACATCCATCTTCGGCTCGATGCCCAACCCCGGTTCGGTGGAGGCCTTCATTCGCCCGTTGTCGCGCTGTGGTGCTCCGTCGGCGATACTAACGGTAACGTAGCTATTGAAGTCCGTTGAAGTAAATTGAAATTCACGTGGCGTACTGTGAGCCAAATGCGAAATGGCGGCCGTCACAATGTCGCCGCCCCAGCTGTCTTCGACCGTCATCGCAATCCCCATCGACACGCACAGATCCCGAGCCTGTCGGAGACGAGTAATGCCTCCGAGCTTGCTAATCTTTAGGTTGACAACGTCCATCGCCTGATCGGCGTAGCCTTGCAGCAACATGCTCAAGTGGTCGATATTTTCGTCCATCACGAAGGGGTGATCAGTACGGCGGCGAATCGCCAAACACTCGCGGTACGATTCGCAGGGCTGTTCAATGTACACATCGATGTCTTTGACGCTTCGTACCACTCGCATTGCTTCATGCTGAGTCCAACCTGTGTTTGCATCAGCGACCAACTTTTCGCCTGGCTGGATCTCGGCAGCAACTTGCCGGATCCGCTCAATATCGACATCGGGATCTCCGCCGACTTTCAGCTGGAATCGTCGATATCCTTCAGCGCGGTAGCCAGCGACATTCGCCGCCATTTCTTCCGGAGCTTCCTGCGAGATCGCTCGGTAGAGCACAAAGTCATCTCCGTAGCGGCCACCAAGCAGGTCGCAAACTGGCTGGCCGGTCACCTTGCCCAGAATATCCCAACAAGCCATGTCGATCCCAGATTTCACGTAAGGATGGCCTTTGAGGCAGCGATCCATCACGCGATTGAGTTGCTCGACATGAATGGCACTTTGGCCGATCAACTGAGGCCCCAACTCCGCCACGCCCGCTCGCACTCCGGCCGCGTAGGCTGGCAGATAAAAAGGCCCCAGTGGACAGACTTCGCCGTAACCGACGATTCCGCTTTCGGTGGTTACCTCGACCACCGTACTGTCGAAGACTTCAACGGATTTTCCGCCCGACCACTTGTAAGTTACCTCGTGTAGAGGAAGTTCAACTCGAAAGGCTCGGATCCGAGCGATTCGCTGATCACTCGAGGAATTTTGAACAGTCATGGTTTCTTAATTGTGTCACGTTTGATGTATTGGCTTTGCCAAGCGACATGGCCGAGTTCACGACATGCCCTCAAAATTGCTTTGACAAACAATATCATATCACGAGACCGTCGTCTGTCCCCGAACATTGTCACCGAAGGGGCGGGCAAGGCTTGAGAAGCTCTGGCGATGGAATACAATCGTGATTGCAAATGCGATCGAAATTCCTTTCTCGCAGTCGAAATCACCTTTTTCCAAAGTCGAGTAATGGACGTTTCAGTATTTAGCGGTTGCATCCCGGCGTTGATGACCCCCTGCAAGGCAGACCGTTCCCCCTGTTTTGAAGGCTTGGCCCGCAAAGGCCAGCAGATGATGAGCGCTGGCATGAGCGGCGTGGTCTACTGTGGCTCCATGGGCGATTGGCCGCTGCTGACCGATCAGCAGCGAATGGACGGCGTGGCAGCACTGGTCGACGGCGGAGTACCTACGGTTGTCGGAACTGGGGCGATGAATACTCGGGTCGCGGTCGCTCATTCAGCCCACGCGGCCAAGGTCGGAGCCAAGGGCCTGATGGTCATTCCTCGAGTGCTCTCACGCGGGACTTCGGTCGCCGCACAGCGAGACCATTTTGCCGCGATTCTCGGAGCGGCCCCGAATATTCCAGCCGTTATTTACAACAGTCCCTACTACGGGTTCGCCACACGTGCTGATCTGTTTTTTGATTTGCAAAAGCAGTTCCCAAATCTCGTTGGATTCAAAGAGTTCGGCGGCGGCGAGGCCCTGAGTTACGCGGCAGAACACATCACCAGCGGCGACCCGACGTTAACCTTAATGGTGGGCGTCGACACACAAGTCTTTCACGGCTACGTCAACTGCGGTGCCAAAGGCGCGATCACAGGAATCGGAAACGCATTGCCTGAACAAGTTCTGACCATGATTCGATTGTGTGAGAAAGCTCAGCAAGGCGATGTCGAAGCCCGCCGTCTTGCCAAGGAACTCGAATCCGCTTTGATGGTGCTTTCCACCTATGACGAAGGCCCCGATTTAGTGCTGTACTACAAGCATTTACTGGTGCTCAACGGTGAGAGCGAATACGAACTACATTTTAACGAAACCGACCAGTTAAGCGCCAGCCAAAAGGCCTTCATTGAGCAGCAGTATCAGTTGTTCAAAAACTGGTGGGCATCTTGGGACGGAAAAACATACTCGGCTTAGAGCCGATTCACGTCAGTCGTCAGAGCAACAGTAACGCTAACTGGCAATCTGCACATTCAACGAGAGTGGTCCGGCACTACGCTTGAGACCACGCAATATTTAGGTTCAACGCGATGCATAAAGTTCTGATTAACGGTCAGTGGCAAGAAGCAAATTCTTCCGGCACCTTTCACGCCTTCAATCCGACGACAACAGAACCGTTGGCCGAACAGTTTCCCGTCAGCACTTGGGCCGATGTCGAGCAGGCTCTCGACGCTGCTGCGACCGCGTTTATCGAACTACAAAAAACCTCACCGGCGAAGATTGCCGACTTTCTCGAAGGCTTTGCCGCCAACATCGAGGAAAACTCAGACCAGATCCGCGAAACCGCGCACGTGGAAACAGCACTTCCGCTGGACACGCGATTGGTTGGCGAGCTAGGAAGAACGTGCGGCCAACTACGAGCCGCAGCGACTGCCGTTCGCAACGCAAGCTGGCGCAACCCAACCATCGATAGCGCGACAAACATTCGGTCCTATTTGTCGAGCATCGGACCGGTTGCCGTTTTTGGTCCCAACAATTTCCCCTTGGCCTTCGGCAGCGTCTCCGGTGGTGATTTCGCGGCAGCCATTGCAGCCGGGAACCCAGTAATCGCGAAAGCTCATCCCCTGCATCCCAACACCACTCGCCTGCTTGCCGAACAAGCGCATGCGGCAGTCACCAAGGCTGGTTTACCCGCGGCTACCGTCCAGCTGATTTACCAACTGGACTACGCTGACGGCGAACGAATGGCGAAGGATCCCCGCTTGGCCGCGATCGGATTTACCGGCGGTCGCACTGGCGGACTGAAGCTCAAAGAGGTTGCCGATTCGGTGGGAAAACCAATTTACCTAGAGATGTCCTCAGTAAACCCAGTGGTTATCTTGCCCGCTGCACTGGCCGAGCGAAGTGAAGCAATTGCTGACGAGTTTTCGACCAGTTGTTTAATGGGAGTGGGGCAGTTTTGCACCAATCCGGGCTTGGTCATCATGATCGACAGTGATGACTCGCGATCGTTTGTCGATCAAGTCAAAACTCGATTCGAGGATGCGGGCGTCGGCACGCTGTTTTCGGAAGCCGGTCAGAAATCACTCGCCGATTCGGTCGCCAAACTAATCGCTGCCGGCGCAGAAGTGGTTTGCGGAGCGAGTGACGGCGGTGGCAGTGGCTACAGCTATGCCAACACCTTGCTGCAAACGACGGGAGCCAAATTCCTCAGTGATCCAGAAGCCTTTCAAACTGAGGCTTTTGGAAACGCATCCTTGGTCGTTCAGGCCAAGGACGTGGCAGAAGTCGTTTCGATTTTGCAGCAACTGGAAGGGAACCTGACGGGCTGTGTCTACTCGTGCACGTCCGGCGCCGACGATGAGGCATACGATTGCGTCGCGACGGAGTTACGCCAGCGAGTTGGGCGTTTGATCAACGACAAGATGCCGACCGGCGTTGCTGTTTGTTCTGCCATGAACCACGGCGGGCCTTTTCCGGCAACGTCCAGCCCCGGCTTTACTGCCGTCGGAATGCCCGGCGCGATCCAGCGATTCGCGATGTTGCAATGTTTTGACAACGTGCGGCCTGAACGATTGCCGGAACTACTGCGGGATAAAAACCCGGCCGGCGCTTGGCGATGCATCGATGGCGAATGGACCCAAGCCGACGCGGCCAGTTAGGAACCGGCTTGCAACAGACGGCAGCTTACGAAAGCAGCTCGGAGAAATCTCCAGTCACGCCGGCGAAACTTTCCGTTTCGACGCCCAGTTGTTGCAACATGGTTACGAACACGCGTGTTAACTGCTCGTCTTCGCTGACAAGTCCTTTCTGGTACGGCTCCTTGCCACCTTCCCATGAACCACGAAAGACATTCAGCCCGGCTTGGTTAAAGTACCTACCGTGCTTGAATCCCATGTTGCTTCCCCCCGCCAAAACGATCGGGTAGTTCTGGGACAAGTGAAACGCGCTCGACGCGGATCCAAACAGAACCAGCGAGTTATCCAGCATCGTGCCAGTGCCAGCCGGTTCCGGGGTGTCTTTTAGGCGAGTCACAAACCGTGCGAATTCCTCATTGAGGAATCGGCAGTAGATGCCCAGATTTTTCCAACCGCCAGGCATCTTGGTATCGTGAGTCAGTTTGTGGGCAAGAGTAAACCCGACAGCCTGCGCAAGTCGATCGCTTTGGCCTTGACCGTTTTCACGTCCGATCTGGTACGTGGCAACACGAGTCGAATCGGTTCGGAAGGCAAGGTAGATCATGTCCAGCATGGCTCGCACGTACAACCGTGGCGAATCAGGGGTCACGTCTTTGTCCATTTGGTAGTCGTCGATCTTCGGCAGTGGTGTGTTGACCCACGCCTTCGCTTTTTGAACTCGAAGCTCGGCTTCGCGAACGGCATCAAGATACTCATCCAAACGATGCTTATCATCATGCCCCAAAATCCCGCGAAGGCTTTTTGCGTCTTCAAGCATCGCGTCCAAGGCGCTCTTGTCCATCGCAAGTCTGGCCGCTGCATCGGCATTGCTTGTGACGAACAGCATGTCGAACAACTTCTTCGGACTCTGCTCCGCAGGAATCGCTCGGCCGGTCCGCGTGAAGGAAAGCGTTTGGGCGTTGCGAGGCGTACCAGTGCCGCCGTCGGTTGACATCACCAAAGACGAAAAGCGAGTCTGATTACCAACGTGTTCCGCATAAAGTTGATCCAACGAGATCGTATTTCGATACGGTTCATCACGACGAATTTTTGCCGCGGTCAGAAACTGGTCAGCATTGCGGTGACCATGCACCCTCCGAGCTTCAGGATGCGAGAAGCCGGAAAGGATTGTGATGTCCTTGCGAATTGGCTCAAAGACACTCGTGCATTTGGTAAAAGTGAATTCTCTGCCTTCCCCATGAGGAAACCACGACCAATCTTTAAAGGCCGGATCCTCTTCGAGCGGCATCGGAACACCGTCGGGAAAGTAGATCGTTGCAAATCGCTTCGGGTTGGGCTTCTTGGCCTGCGATGAATTCTCAGTCTTGCCCGCTCCCAGAACTGGGACGTTGGACATCAGCAAAGGCAAAGCCAATGCGGCACCGGACCCGCGTAGAAACCGGCGACGATCGAGATTGTTCAGATTAAAAGCCATCAGAGGTTATTCCGTTAAGATTGGTCACCTAAAACCTAAACCACGCACCGCTATTATACTATTCGTCAATAACCACGTTCACGGGTGATTGTTTCCTATTTTGTTCGGAAAAGATCGCTTTTTGCAAGGCAAATTACAAGTGTTCTAAGGCCTCCGCCTGATTTTTGGACTTCCTGAGCGATCGAGGTGATTTCGGCACGGTCTCCAAAATTAAGCTGACGCCCTAATCCAAACGCCGCCATTTTCTCAATCGTCGCTCGAATGAACTGCTCCTGACGATCCTCGACAAGGTGCTTTTTGAGTCCATTGATGCCGTCCAGATCGACGTCGCCCGGCAGCATGCTACTGGCGTCGATCGCCTTTTCATTGACTTCATCACGCCATCGACCCAACGCATCGTAGTTCTCAAACGCGATACCCCACGGATCAATTTTCTTGTGGCATGACATGCAGGCCGCATGATTGCGATGATCTTCGATGCGTTCCTTAAGAGTAAGTTTCGCAATCTCCGGATCGGCAAGATCGATCTCGGGCACTGCCGGCGGTGCGGGCGGCGGCGGATCGTTAAGTAAATTCGTCAGCAACCAAACGCCTCGTTTGACCGGATGAGAGTCCTTCCCGTCAGAATTCAACGCCAGCAAACCAGCCTGAGTCAACAACCCTCCGCGGTTCAGTGCCAGTGGAACAGAAACACGACGGAAGTGGTTTCCGAGCACTTCCGGGATGCCATAGTGTGCGGCAAGGCGTTCATTGACAACCAAATAGTCCGAATCAATCAGCTCCAAGATATTCGCGTCTCGCTTTAGCATGTCGGTAAACAGAGCAATCGGCTCACGCTTCATTGATTCCAGTAACGCTTCGTCCAGAGGGTCTTTTCCTTGGGTTGGCGAAAGATACTCTAGCGGCTGCATCTTCAGCCACTGAGTAACAAAGTGTTTGTTAAACCTCGAAGATCGTGAATCGGCAAGCATCCGGTCAATCTGTTGCTGCAGCACGTCGTCATCTTCCAGCCGATTGGCTGCCGCAAGATCAAGGAGCTCTTGATCCGGGAGACTGCACCAGAAGAACAGAGACAGTCGCGTCGCCAATTCATATTGCGATAGTCGATTGTCTTCTTGAGAATCTACCGGACCTTCGCCCGACTGGCCGGGCAGCACATACAGGAACCGTGGCGACGTCAAAACAGTCGCAAGAACCTCGACAACCGCTTCTTGAAAATCTCGACTAACGGGACGAACTCGCTTGAACAGCTCCAGCTTACGATCCAAGTCATCGCTCGTGGGCGTGCCTCGCCACGCCTTGGTCATGAACGCCGAAATAATCTCCTCTGCATAAGCCACTTCGGCCTCGGCAGACAGATCGCCATTGTCAGGGCCATCGGCGTCGGCAATATCGCTGTCGCCACGACCACCTGTGCGTTGGATAAAGATGTCGCGGTGAGACCGTGGCGGCCATTGATCAAACGTGGGAGCCGATATTTCTACATAGTCGATCAAAACGGCCAAGCTATCGAAATCGTCATCGCCCTTTTGTTTGATGGTGCTATTGTCAAAACGAATATACTCCGATGGGCTAGGCTGCTCTCCCATCTTTCGTTTTCCGCGATAGGTGTTCCGATGCTCCAGTTCACTCAGCGATATGTCCCATTGGTAAAACTCTGCTGATCCAAATGATGCCTCGATCGGCGTGTCGTGTTTCGAAATCGGCTGAATGGTCGCGCCTTCGTTGGTTGACTGGAATCCAAACGAAAGCTGTAAGCTAGGCACGCGTTTTTGACTTCCCGTTGCACGCGAAGCGCGAACTCGGATACGCATCATTCCCTCATCAGGCAATCGGTCACCCAACTCAATAACCAACCCCTGCTTCTTACCGGGCTGAATAACCGCGAAATGGTCCCGATCCTCTGGCACCGGCTGAAAGGCCTCGGTGGGTTCATGAGCGTAAGGAGCACCAAAATACTCCCAGCGATTGTTTCGTCGCTCTCCCGTTTCGATATCAAAGTAATGAGTTTTGCTCGCGACTCCCTTTAAAGAATTCTTGATCCGCTCCAAACGAGCCGCCAATTTTTCGGGTCCGCCTTCGAAATCTTTCTTAATTCGCTCAAGCTTTTTCGACTGAAGTTCATACTCTCGATCGAAATTAAGCTTCATCGGGATCGACCAATACAGGGCCCCGGGTTGCTCACCACGAACCGTCGTTCGCCTGAGCGCATTGAGCGCAATCTTGTGGTACGTCTCAACTTGTTTCACAGACATGTGAAGTGACTCAGCATTGTTTTCAAATGCGTCCTCTTCACTTGATTCGGCGGGCAGGTCATCCGCAAACGTCCAAGGGACGCCAAGCAAATCCTGAAGCGCGTAGTTGTACTCGTATCGAGTAAGTCGACGGAAAGAGGTCCCGGATTCACCGTCGGTGCGCATTTTCTCGGCCGCTTGGATTTCTCCAGCCAACCACTCTACGACTTGAGCTCTGTGCTCGTCGGTCAGTTCACTTGAATCCGGAGGCGGCATCTCGTCGTTACTGAGAACCGAATACACCTCCAACCACAAATGAATGTCATCCCCTTTGACAAGATCGGGGTCGAGAGTATCGGCGCGAAAGTTCCCTTCGACATTGTCTTCACTATGGCAATCAAAACAATTCGCTTCCAAAATCGGCCGAATCGTTTTTTCGTAATGCTTACTATCCCGAACTGGCGCGGCGACCGCTTGGCTCGACGGCTCAACGATCTGATTTTCAGTGCCACCGTCGTCGATCGGCCGGTCATCATCAACCGTAGCAGCCAAGC
Source organism: uncultured Pirellulaceae bacterium (assembly GCA_964563475.1). Taxonomy (GTDB): domain Bacteria; phylum Planctomycetota; class Planctomycetia; order Pirellulales; family Pirellulaceae; genus Mariniblastus. The sequence goes on along the minus strand of CAZLYM010000043.1, from coordinate 8,270 downwards.
CCTGCCCGAAAAGGAAGACAATTGCTATGACCGCCGCATGGAGGCACAGCCCGATCCCCAGACGATTGGTAGACGATAACTTTTGAAACTTGCTGCGTGACATAATCTTCTGTGAGAAAACGAAAAAGCTTGG
>CAZLYM010000043.1:6188-8037 GCA_964563475.1 uncultured Pirellulaceae bacterium | reverse complement strand
TTTAAGTATACCTTCGGAATTCGAAAAAGAGGACATTGCCCGAATCTTGTTGAACAGTTTATGAAAACTGAACTTTCCGTCGCCCTACAAACGTTTTTTGTCCAAAATTGATGGTTCTGGCTCTTCCGGGAGTCCTACGCCGTGGCCTGCCCTGTTAGATTCTTGTTCAGTTTCAACTTAATAATTGATTGTCTGTTTCGTCAAGGAACCTCGATGTACGCTCTCCGCTCTTTCGCCACAACCTGCTTCCTGTTGGTGATCTCGTTGACCTTGGTCGCTCGTCCGTCGGTCGCGGAAAACAAACAGCCAAACATCGTCCTAATCTACGCGGACGATCTGGGTTACGGCGATTTGAGTTGCTACAACCCGGAATCGAAAGTTTCAACACCGGTTCTCGATCGCTTGGCCGCTGACGGAGTCCGTTTTACCGACGCCCATTCGCCCGCGACGGTCTGCACCCCATCACGTTATAGTCTGATGACCGGCCAGATGCGTTTTCGATCCAAGCGACGTGGCGGCGTGTTTTCGGGAGTGGGTGGGCCTTCACTGATCGCCGAAAACCAACTGACCTTGCCTAGCATGCTTCGGCAGCAAGGTTATTCCACCGCATGTGTGGGCAAGTGGCACATCGGCTTGACCTTTCAAACCAAAGACGGCCAGCCCGTTCTCGATCAACCACTCAAACACAAGCGTGGGATCGAAAAGCATATGGAAATGCTAAGCATCGTCGACTACAGCAAACCCATTCCTGATGGACCAATCAACCACGGTTTCGACTACTTTTATGGAACGGCCTGCTGTCCAACCACCGATTGGCTGTACGCTTACATAGAAGGCGACAAAGTTACCGAAGCACCAACCAAACAGATCGACCGCACCAAACTGCCAGACCACCCGTACTCGGTTGATTGCCGAGAAGGCATGATCGCTCCCAACTTCGATCTAGAGTTGGTCGACATGGTGTTTCTTGACAAGAGCAAAAAGTGGCTGGAAGACCACGTCAGCAAGACCCCAGAGAAACCTTTCTTTCTTTACCATGCAATGCAAGCGGTCCATCTCCCATCGTTCCCGGCCCCTGAGTTCCAAGGAAAGTCCGGTGCGGGTCCACACGGGGACTTCATTGTTGAACTCGACACCATCGTCGGACGCTTGGTTGAAAAACTGGAGACCTTGGGGGTCGCCGACAACACGCTGATTATCATCAGTAGCGACAACGGCCCCGAAACGATTCCCGTTATTCACATGCGAACCGATCACAACCACGATCCGGCTCATCCGTGGCGTGGCGTCAAACGCGACGCTTGGGAGGGCGGGCATCGAGTGCCATTGATCGTCCATTGGCCAGGCAAACTACGCAAAGGCACGGTCGACACAACTGTGAACCTTACCGATATTTTTGCCACGTGTGCCGCGGCAATCGACACGGAATTGCCAGAGGACGCAGCACAAGACAGCTTCAGTTTCCTTAGCGACATCACTGGCGTTCCCGACGACTTACCACGTCGCGACTACACGCTGCAGCAAGCCTCTGGCCGACAGCTTTCGATCCGCCGCGGCCAATGGAAGTACCTTGATCACAAAGGTTCTGGCGGCAACAACTACGCTGGCAAAGAAATGGGCCCGTACGCCCTACCTGAAACGGCCCCCGATGCGCCGGGCCAGCTTTACAACCTTGACGAAGATCCGGGCGAAACCAACAACCTCTACTTCAGCCATCCTGAAGTAGTAAAAGAACTCAAAGGGTTATTGGATACCAGCAAAAAGGTCGGCCGTACCGTTCCGCTGGGAGCAGAACCCGCCAAAGAAATGGACAAGCTCTAAATCTAACCGGGTTGTGAGCGCTTGATCG
>CAZLYM010000043.1:0-6088 GCA_964563475.1 uncultured Pirellulaceae bacterium | reverse complement strand
GCTTGATCGTTTAACGACGAGCCGGCAGGCGACCGCGCTTACTTCACAACGCGCCAGCGCCTGCCGGCTAGTCGTCAAACAGCCGCGAACTCAAACAGCGATCATCGCCTTGAGCACGCCTGATTCCGGCTTTGTAAATGACGGGAAAACGTCAGCCACTTCCGCGAGCGTCGTGCGATGAGTAATCCACGCGTTGGTGTCGATACTTCCCGCTTCCATCGTTTTAATGATAAAAGCAAAGTCCTCAGGCAACGCGTTGCGCGACATCTTGATCGTTAACTCAGGCTTTTGTAGCAACGAGTGACTAAACGTGATCTCCTCAGTCGTGTTGCCGACGCACACAAACGTGCCGCCGTGCCGCACATAATTCGGCGCGAAGCTCATCGACTTAGGGCTGCCCGTAGCATCGATGACATAGTCAAACCCTTCCCCATGAGTGATATCGCGAACCCGCTCCATCCCATCACTACCGTCGGCAAGAGAAACAAGATGCTCGATTCCGTAGAGCCCCCGAATCATCTCAAGCCGGTCAGGATTAAGATCCATCGCCGCAATCTCGCAGCCGCGAATCCGCAAGAATTCAATCACCGAGCAACCAATCGGCCCCACTCCGATGACTAAAACCCGATCGCCCTGCTGAGCTTCAGAACGGTTGCAGGCGTGGCAGCCAATCGCTAGCGTTTCCACCAACGCCAACTGTTCATACTGCAAGCCGCTGGCAGGATGTAGCTTGTCGGCACGAATTTTGATTCGATCGCAAAGCCCACCATCGACATGCACCCCGATTACTTCTACCTCCTGACAACAGTTCGTCAGACCACGGCGACTGGCGAAACTATCGGGATTGTTCATGTAAGGCTCAACCGCACACCGATCGCCCGGCTTGACGTTTTCCACGCCCGCCCCCACCTCAAGCACTTCAACTCCTAGCTCGTGCCCGGGGATGCGAGGGTAAGTAAAAAAGGGATGCTTCCCCAAATATCCACTAATGTCTGTGCCACACACACCAACCTGATGCACTCGCACCAAAGCCTCGCCCGCGCCCGGACTATCTGGTTCGGGAATTTCGACCTGCTGAATATTGCCAGGTTCGATAAAACGTAAAGCTTGCATGGGTTGGGCTCGAAACAGGTTGTCCAAAAAATTGGGAAGTGAACATCCGAGATGTTCTTTAACATGCCATCTGACCCAAACCACCGCGGCGTGAACCACGTTCGTCAGCATCTTAGGCGTCAGCAAATTTCTGTATTAGCCGAAGCAAGCGTACAGGGCGACCAAGCACGCAAACAGAACCGCGCCGATCAGACGCGGATCCGTTAGCCCAGCAAATGCGCCCTGAGTCAGCACTGCCCATGGGCTAGGCCACGTCAGACCATCAATTTGTTCCTTCCTTGGCGGAGGCGTCATCAGGCTGACCACGATAAACAGTAGACTGCAAAGACAGAATCCCCACCAAGCCTGCATCAGGAATTTGATCCCCCACACTTCACTAACCAACTGCAACGGATCTCCAGTTTCGGGGTCTTTGCAGATCGTGATCAATGGCAGGTCGACAGCGAACACGACCAGCCCCAACCCAAAACCAATCAACAGCGTAGCAAGGGCCGCTTGCTGCGTCCCGCGCCGCCAAAAAATTCCCCAGAAGAAGACAGCCGCAATCGGCGGTGCCAGAAACTGAGCCGGCATCTTGTTAATCGCTTCAAAGATCGAACCAAACTTATCGCCTTGAGTCGACCAAACGATCGCCAACAGCATCACGATCACAGCCGAGACCCTACCGATCAGTACCTGTGCCGAATCGCTCGTCTTGGGCCGAAGCTGCTTGATGATATCAACGGCCACCAGAGTACTAGTACTATTAAGAGCCGAAGCAACGGTACTCATGAGTGCCGCCAGCAAAGCCGCCGCAATCAGCCCGCGAAGTCCCGTCGGCACCAACTTGGTGATCAAAACCGGTAGCGTCTGCTGAGCACTCTCACCAATTTCATCTCGGAACAGGGCGTACGCTAAAACGCCCGGCAAGACCATCAAAAAGACCGGCAGGATTTTCAAAAAGCCCGCGAACAAGGCACCAAGCTGAGCGTCTCGCTGTTTCTCTGCACCGAGCAATCGCTGCACAATCGTTTGGTCAGAACACCAATACCAAAGCCCAAGCACCGGGAAGCCCAGCAAAAATCCATACCATGTCATGCCCGTCGGGTGATCCGAATGAAGCATCTCGGTCTGGCCCGGCTTAGTCGCTTCGACAAGTGCTTCCCAAGAGTTAATACCCGCGTCGCCGGCTTGCATGGCAGCCAGAACAGTAACGATCACCGCACCGACAAGCAGAATGACGGTTTGGACTGTCTCCGTCACCACGACCGCCTTGAGACCGCCAATGACGGTGTAGATCGCTGTGATCACCGAGATTACAACAATCGACGTCATCACATCGATACCAAAGAATCCTTCGAACACCTTCGCACCGGCGTACAGGCTGATACCAATATGGATCAGCATTGCGGCCATGATTCCCATCACCGCCACGATCGAACGAGTATACGGATGGTAACGTCGCTCAAGGTATTCAGGCAGCGTGGAAATCCGAGACTGAAAATAGAAGGGAGCAAAAATCAACGACAAACCGATCAGCGTAAAGGCTGCCATCCATTCAAAATTACCGACGAGTAGCCCGTGCTGATAACCACCTTCGGCAAGCCCGACCAAGTGGATGGTCGAAATATTCGACGCAAACAATGCCGCCCCGACCACAGGCCACTTCAGCGAACGCCCCGCTAGAAAGTAACTCTCACGAGTCATCTCAGTTTTTCGGACCGACCACAAACCAATGACGGTAATGATCACCAAGTAAGCGACAATGACCACAAGGTCCAAAGCAGGCAACGTCCCTTCGCCCGCAGCGAGCACTAGTGGAAGTGAAAAGTTCATAATCGCCAAACCAGTGTCAAAAAAGTGGGGTCCTAGTGGATTCCAAAAAGCACTCGATACAACGTTTAAAGCGAACTACTGGAAAGAACGTCTGAACGACTTCCGTCGTATCGACCAAACCCTAATCGCTCTACCACCGATCTCATAAGCCATCGCCTTCGACTAAACGCTATCGGCAATCGCTTGCATGTCAGCAGTGTAGGCATCCATTCGTTTCGAAAACGATTCTTTCAAGCCATTAACGTCAGTAGTCTGATCGGCAGGCACGTGGCCGAACATGTAAAATTTAACCTTCGGTTCGGTGCCCGAAGGACGAGCCGCAATATAATTGCCCGGATCGGCCAGATCAAACATCACGATGTTCCCTTGCTGGCCCGGGATGTCCTCCGTTCGACCATCAGGGAACGTTCGCTTTCCGGTGGCATAGTCTCGAACTGATACAACTTCGACACCACCAAGACTTTTCGGTGGCTCGCTGCGGAATCGCTCCATCAGCTTTTCCATTCGCTTCATTCCGTCGGAACCTTCCATGCGAATGTTGACCAGTTTCTCATGGTGATAACCAAACTTTTGGTACAAGCCATCAAGATGCTCGTGCAGTGATTTGCCTTGCGCCTTTACATACGCGGCCAATTCCGACATCAACATACAAGCAACCGCGCCGTCTTTGTCTCGACAATACTGCCCCACTAGATAGCCATGCGATTCCTCAGTCCCGTAAACAAAGTTGTCGGGGCCTTCAGTGTCCATCACGCTGCAAATCCATTTGAAGCCAACGAGATTTTCATCAAGGCACTTCGCCCCAAACGACTCAGTGATGCGACGCAACATTCGGCTGGTGACAAGCGTTGAGACAACATAATTGTCACCCGAGAGTCGTCCTTGCTGTTGCCGTTGCGAAAGGATGAATTCTCCCAACAAGGCACAAAGTTGGTTTCCGGTAAACGTCGCCCAAGGCCCAGATGGATCAAGCGTCAATGGCGCCGCGGCACCCATCCGGTCGCAATCCGGGTCCGATGCGAGGATCAGTTCTGCTCCCGTGGTTTTCGCGTGCTCGATGATCGCATCAAACACAGCCGCATTTTCAGGGTTCGATGAATGGCCTGGCACATTCGGGAAATCGCCGCTTGGCTCACGGTGCGGTTCGTAAATTTCAAGATCATTGAACCCGACTTCGTTCAGCAATGACTTGACGTTGAACTCGCCGACACCATGCAAAGGCGAAAAGATAATCTTCAAATCACGTGGCACATCAAAACTGTGCTTCACGTGCTCGGCCATCAACGCCTTGTCGACCTCTTCACGAATAATGTGGACCTTGCCGTCCGCCACCGCTTTCTGAAAGTCGACTCCAGGGATCTCGTTGACACCGTTCACTTTTCCAATCACGCCTTTGTCATGAGGCGGCACCAACTGGACTCCGGACGACCAGTAGACCTTTACCGCATTGTCCTGAGGTGGGTTGTGGCTGGCGGTGACCATAATCCCGCAATCACAATTTTTGTAACGAATCAAAAAAGACAGCTCGGGCGTGCTGCGGTAGTCGTCAATGAAATAAACTTCAAAGCCATTGGCAACCATAATCCCGGCACACAGTTCGGCGAACTCGCGACTGCGGTGTCGCGTATCGTACGCGATCGCCATCGTCCAAGGCCCATCAGGCTTGGTCTGTTTCACGTACTCCGCCAACCCTTGAGCACTTTCTCCGATCGTTCGATCGTTGATAGCATTGCTGCCGAACGGGTACATCATCCCGCGTCGACCACCGGTCCCAAACGGAATCACGGTCCAGAAAACATCATCCAGCTGCTGCCATTTTCCTGACTGAATATGTTCAACAATTCCGTCGACATAGTCCGAATACTTTGGTTCGGTCAACCACTCTTTGACATTCCCTGCCGCAGCGTGCGTAATTTTTTCCTCACTGGCGGCCTGAGCCACTAAAGCAAGGTAGGAATCAATATCACTCGCAGGTCTGGTTTCAGCCATCGGTAATTGCCGTTATCTTTTCAATTCAAAATTAAAGTGAGCGCACGCGAACTTTAACGTGCGGCCACACATTCTACCGACTACGTGTTTTTCACTTCAAGCCACCTGACCAAAGCGTAAATCTCATGCAGGAACCCATCATCAGCGTCTCCGGACTTCGAGGCATCATCGGCGAAAGCCTAGATCCGCTACTGGCCATTAAGTATGTGACCGCTTACGCAAGCCAAGTCACTGCCGACGGGCCGATTGTGGTGACTCGAGACGGCCGGACCACCGGGACCATGCTGGCTCAGGCGATTTGCAGCGGCTTGATGGCCGTCGGGCGAGACGTCGCGTACGCGGATGTTGCGGCGACTCCCACAACAGGAATTCTGGTGAAAACGTTGAACGCCGCTGCGGGAATCCAAATCTCAGCCAGCCACAATCCGGCACCCTACAACGGTATCAAACTGTTCGATGAAACGGGGCGAGTCATCCCGGCCGACCGTGGCCAACTAGTTATTGATGCCTACCGCGACCAAACCGGATCCAGCTACACACCCGTGGCTCACGATCAAGTTGGCTCGTTCACGTTGGTAGAAGACACGACTTCGGCTCACATCGAAGCAGTCCTTAAAACCGTAAACGCAGACGCCATTCGCGCCAAAAAATTCAAAGTCGTGCTCGACAGCCATCACGGCGCGGGATCGATCGCCGGACAAGTGCTACTTGAGAAACTCGGCTGCGAATTCGAATGCTTGGGTGACACCCCCGACGGCCTGTTCGAACATCCGCCTGAGCCCACCGAAGCGAACTTACAAGCGACCATCAAGCGAGCGATCGACTTTGGTGCCGACGCGGTATTCTGCCAGGATCCCGACGCGGACCGTTTGGCCGTGATCGATGAAACCGGCACCTACATTGGAGAAGAATACACGTTAGCGATCACACTCCAACACGCTTTGAAGAATCGCAAGGGCCCGGTCGTCATCAACTGCTCTTCCAGTCGCATGTCCGCCGACATCTGCGAGGCGGCCGGTTGCGATTTTCACATGAGCGCCGTTGGCGAGGCCAATGTGACCAACCTGATGAAGGAACTGAACGCCGTTTACGGCGGTGAAGGAAACGGCGGTCCCATCGACCCGCAGGTTGGATACGTCCGAGATAGCATGGTCGCGATGGCTCAAGTCCT
>CAZLYM010000042.1:7220-22647 GCA_964563475.1 uncultured Pirellulaceae bacterium | reverse complement strand
CGGAGACCGTTTTTTCTTTTGTCAAACCTTTGATTGAAACCCTATGTCATCCAATCCACTGATCGCCCTAGAAAACGAAGCCGAACAACTGAAGGTTGACGGTAAGTACGACGAAGCCATCGCCAAGCTGAACGAAGCACTCGCGATCGACGAGAAATTTGTCCGCGCCTATTTGGCGTTGTCGGTGCTCTACCACAAAAAAGAAGAGTACGTGAAATCCGTCGAACTGGCTGAAAAAGCCGTCGAACTGGAACCGGAAGATCCGTTCAATCTCTCAGCATTGAGCGTCATGTGCCAACGCGCCTTCGAAGGCACGAAGGATCCGATCTACATTCAAAAAGCTGAAGACGCGATGGCTAAAAGCCGCGGCATGTGAGGCTAACAGGCGGACGAATTTTGTAGGATTCGTCCGCAGTATGCTCCGGTGGAGTAACGAACGTTTGGCGGGACTGAGCGGAACGAACTGGGTTCAGATCTCTGAATCGAGTGGCCGCTACGGATCGTTTGAAAAACCAAGATTGGCGATCAGGATGAACGCATCACCGAGCACGTCAACAGTCCGGTCCGCGTTCAGATCTCCCAGCCCGTAGCTGTACGGACCTGCGGATCCCAAGTTTGCGATCAAGACGAAGGCATCTCCCAGCACATCGACGTGTCCGTTCAGGTCCATGTCACCAGACGCAGTGCCAGTCTGTCCGTTCGACGTTTGCACCAGATTGGCAATGTGAAAATTCATATCATCCAAATCGATGTCACTGTCGCCATCCAGATCCAGTTGAGGATCAAACGTAGCCGCTTGCCCCAAATTGCCTGAATAGAAATCGATGTCGGTCACGTCGACGACTCCATCACCGCTGAAGTCACCACTTGCTGGCGGAACCGTGGAAAGTGCCAGATAGATATGCGAACCGGTGTTAGGTCGCGCTCGCTCGGGGCTGTTCTGCATTCCAACGAACGAAATTTCGATCCGGCTCAGATTTACCCCCGAAGGCGATCTTAAAATCGAGTACGACCGGTTGTAGTTAGCATCGTCGACCGCATCCAACGAAATGAAATTGGTATCAAAAATGGTGATCGGAACCGGCGCAACGATTTCGCTAAACGCTCCACCGGTATCTCGGTAAATCGAAAGGTCACCTTCTGAAACCAATTCCCACTGACTCATATCCAGCAGATTATTCGCGTCATCAAAAGCGGTGACCATCACTTGGTCGGATCTGTCGACATCCGTTACGAACAGGTCAAGCGAGAAATCGATCGGCGTATCGAAGGCATAGGTAAACACACTCGAACCGTTGGCCGACATTTGTTGAATCAACGGCAGTCGACTACCATACGTCGAAACGAGAAACGTGTTGTCGTAGGTTTGTGGATTCTCTGGCCCGGCTGGCTCAACGAAAGTTTGCGTGTTGCGGGTAGTTCGTTGAGAAGATCCGACTCCGTCCTCGTGCAGCGTGACGTCGTCCGAGTCAAACGTCACGGTGATGCCAACATCAACGCCTGCCCAGTCAGAGTTCAGCGTGTGATCGCCATAGGTCTGGTTCTGATTGGGGTACTCCACAAACAGTTGAGCCAATGACGGATTGTCAGAAACTAGGCAGCAGGTCAGAAAACTAGCCAGGGCGACAAAGATTGGCTTGAAGCAAAAACGAAACATGACGTCTCCTTGAAAGAGCGCATGGACAACAACGACTTCTACTGACGTTGAGTAGTTTAACCCGCCATTCGAGCCCGGGCAAACCGATCCCCTTTGGGGGCGACTGTTCGCACCTCGAATGCCCGCTTTACCGCCCTTCAATAGTTACTTCGCCAGCTGCTTCATCATCTGAAGCATCAAACCGGACGCGCCTCCTTTGAGTGGACTCTTACCCGCCTTGGTCAAATCCCACGCGTCGATCCACACATGCCGGACGGGTCGCAGTCCTAAGTCACTGGCCATGCGTTTTTCGAAATCAGGCATGTGAGCGGCTCCGTAGAAGATCGCGATCTTCTTTTTGCCACTGACAATCTGCTGCTGCAGTACCTTCATGGCCGCCACATTTCGATCGGCAACCAACAGTTGGTTCAGCGTGTCGCCAAGACCTTCTTCCATCACGCCGGACGTTTCGAATTGCTGCGCCATCATCTTTTTTAACTCAAGCGGATTGTCCAGCATGCCCATCAGGTCCGCCGTGGTGACCTGAGCGATTCCGTTCTCGCCGGCGGATTGAGCCATCTTGTTTTGCTTTCGGATCATCTCTGCGAACGCACTCAGGCCGACCGTCAACGCGTTGTCACCCCGCTCAGCCATCTTTTCTCCCATCTCTGTCGGCGAGAGATCCGCGTGTACGAAGTGTGGTTTCTGGTAGTCAACTTTCTCCAACTGCGACTCCAGCCCAAGGGTTGTCTTGGCTTGACCTTGCATCCATGAGATCAAGTCAAGCGGCGAGCCGGTTGATTTCTTTTTGCCACCTGCGGGCACACGAGTTCCTTGCGGAGCCACCAGTTCGTACAAGACCACGTCGTAAAGATCGAATTGCTTATTGAGTCTTTGATAATAGTCCGCTTCACCAATATGAACGGCTCCAATCAAGTCAACGATCACATCGCCTTGATCGGGGCGGTATCGCGCGATCGAGGTTTGCATCGCGAGCTCTTGACCACTCGCATCCTTTCGGATTCGCAGAAATTTTGAAGGCTCCTTTTCAGCGACGACCGGAGCTTCTGCCTCGGCCGTAACCTGAGCCCAACCTGTCGCAGAATGAACAGCGACCAATGAACACGTCACGAGCCAAACCAAAGGTCGAGCCACCCAAACCGGAGGGCGAGTACAAGCATTACTTGAAGGCATCATTTCAATCTTTCTGGGCAGTCTGATTTGCAAAGTTATGCAGAATCAAAACGGTAGAGTCCATACGTGGCATCCGCATGAGGCACTCATTCGTATAACGAAGGTAGTTCTTGCCAACCACGTCTGACACGAAACGCTGACGCAATTATCGATGATTTTTGCTCAAAAGCAAAGTTGGTGCGATTTTTATCATAGATCCCGTAGGACTCGGCCAGTCGACACTCACGCTGGTTGCGGGTTTGAGCACAAACCTATACGTTTTTAGTCGCGGCCGTGTTCCTGCGTGAGGTCGTGTTTCGGCCGAGATCCGGTTGTTACTTTGCCTAGAATTTCCAATCTCTGATCTTTCAAGTGCTTTGCCATGCCAGCTAAAAACGTTCTCGGCACCGATCTTCGTCCCTGCTGTATGGATCCGATGACCGGTTTTTACCGAGACGGATACTGCAACACCGGCACGGGGGACCATGGGGCTCATACTGTGTGTGCTGAAATGACGGCCGAGTTTCTGGAATTTAGTGCGCGGGTCGGAAACGATCTGTCGACACCGGTTCCCGAATATGATTTTCCGGGGCTCGAGCCCGGCGACCGGTGGTGTTTGTGTGTGACCCGATGGACCGAGGCGCTTGCCCAAGGCAAGGCTCCGCAGGTCGTTCTGAGTTCGACTCACATGTCCGCCATCGAGTTCGCATCGCTGGAGGATTTGAAGGCATATGCGGTCGATCTGGACGACTGACGCGAGTGCCAATCTTTTAAATCATGTTCTAAGCGCGGCCAAAATGGCCGCTTGGACCACCTTAGGCCGCATCACTGCCCTGCTCTGGCTGGAATCTGCTATAGAGCGAATTCTACAAGGTGAAGTAGAATGGGATTTTTGCTCCATCCCGATCGGCTCGGACTTTACCATGGCAGACTCCTCAAAAACAAGCTTCCAAAAACCGCTGTACGCTGGCGTCGATGTTGGCGGGACGAATATCAAAGTCGGGCTGGTCGATGATGACGGCAAGACCGTGGCTCATTCGAAATTTCCGACTCCTGCAAGTTGCTCCGAAGGAGGTTTCGACCGTGCTGCGGACCTGATGAACGAGATGCTTGAGCAAAATGGTTTTTCTCCTGAGGACGTGGCTGCTGTTGGGCTTGGAACGCCAGGGCCACTGGATTTGAAGAAAGGCATCCTGACGACTCCCGTCAATATGCCCGGCTGGCGAGACGTGCCTGTGCGTGACATGCTGGCCAAGGCAACCGGAAAGCCCGTCACCTATTCTAACGACGCCGGAGCTGCCGCGTTCGGAGAGTATTGGGTCGGAGGAGGCCGTGACTACGAAAGCATGGCCCTGCTGACACTGGGCACTGGAGTTGGAGCCGGAATCATTTATCAAGGCATGTCGATCGATGGGGCTCAAGGTTTCGGTTCAGAGGTCGGGCATACCGTCATCGACACGACGGACGATGCCAGAATGTGTAACTGCGGCATCGCTGGGCACCTAGAAGCCTACGCCAGTGCAACGGCGGTGGTTAAGCGAACTTCGGAACTATTGGACGACTACCCTGACAGTAAACTGATGGACATGATCGGTGAAACATCGCCCTTGTCAGCGCTGATGGTTTCCAATGCGGCAGCCTCAGGAGACGAACTGGCACTCAGGATCGTGGACGAAACAGCCGAATATCTTGCCCGAGGCATTGCGATGGTAGCTCATGTGGTTAACCCCGAAGCTTTCGTACTAGGCGGCGCGATGAACTTTGGAGGATCCGATGCGAAGCCCGGACGACGTTTCTTGGACGAAACGGTATCGAAAGCTCGTCGGTATGTTTTCCCGGATGTCGCCAAAAATCTAGTCGTCGATTTTGCTCGACTGGGAGGCGATGCTGGCTTCATTGGAGCCGCCGGATTGGCTCGCCAAAGCCACCGCAAAGCTTGACCTCTGTCCCAGATGCACGCCATCGACCCCGTACCGTTGATGCACTCCATTGTCGCATTGAATTCTACTCCTTTTGTTTGATAGACGATCTCTTATGCCTCGAATTCCTACCAAGGACATCCGCAACTTCTGCATCATTGCCCACATCGATCATGGCAAGAGCACTCTGGCGGATCGTTTGCTGGAGCACACCGGCACGATCACCACTCGTGAGATGCAGGACCAAGTTCTGGACGACATGGAACTTGAGCGCCAACGCGGTATCACGATCAAAGCGCGAGCGGTTGCGATGCCGGTCAAGCTGAACGGCAAAACGTATGAGCTAAACCTGATCGATACGCCGGGACATGTTGACTTCCAATATGAAGTTTCGCGGTCGCTGCTATGCTGTGAAGGTGCCCTCTTGCTGGCCGACGCATTCCAAGGCGTTGAGGCTCAGACTGTTGCGACGGGGTACGCCGCGATCGAGCATGACTTGGACATTGTCCCAGTGATCAACAAGATCGACTTGCAGTATCAGCGGGCCGACGATGTCGCTCGTGAGATGGAACAATCACTGGGCGTCGACGTCGACGACTGCGTTCGTGTCAGTGCTAAATCGGGCATCAACATTGATCAGTTGCTGGAAGCAATTATTGAACGAATCAAGCCCCCGTCGGGCGATGACAACGCGGCGTTACAGGCGATGGTTTTTGATTCTCACTACGATGAGTACCGAGGCGCGATCACCTACGTGCGAGTGATGGAAGGAACCGTCAAAAAGGGTGACAAGGTTCAGTTCATGCGTTCGGGAGCGACCCACGAAGTCGTGGAGCTTGGCCAGTTTCGTCCTCAACAGACTCCTTGCAACGCATTGTTTCCGGGGCAAGTTGGCTATCTGGTGTGCAATATCAAATCGCTTGACCAAGTGAATTGCGGAGACACCATCACCACCGTTTCAAAACCGGCGGCCGAGCCACTGCCCGGGTACCATGAACCCAAACGCATGGTGTACTGCGGTTTGTACCCGTCTGATGGGCAGGATTTTACCGAATTGCGTGAGGCGTTGGGCAAGCTGGCGATTAACGATCCGAGTTTTGAGTTCATCCCGGAGTCCAGTGATGCTCTTGGCTTTGGGTTTCGCTGCGGGTTCTTGGGGATGTTGCACATGGAGGTCGTGCAACAACGACTGGAACAAGAATCAGATGTTGATCTCGTCCAGACGGCACCAAACGTGACATATGAAGTAATCACCAAAAGAGGCGAAACACTTGAGATCCATCGGCCTCAGGAAGTTCCCGATTCGGGCGAGATCGAAGAGTTTCGGCAGCCGATTGTGCGAGTCAACTTGATTCAGCCAGAAGAATATGTCGGTGCGGTGATCAAGTTATGCCAAGAGCGACGAGGGATCCAGCAGAACACCGAGTATCTGTCAGCGACACGAGTCATGTTGACTTACGACCTGCCGCTGGCTGAAGTGATTTACGATATGCATGATCGCTTGAAAAGTGCCACGCGAGGTTATGGCACCATGGACTACGATGTCTTGGGGTACTTCCCAGCCGATCTGGTTCGCCTAGACATTCTGGTCAACGGCAACAAAGTCGATGCGTTGAGTGTGATCTGCCACCGTGGCGACGCGGACCGGCGAGGCAGAGCAGTCGTGAAGAAGCTGAAAGAAGAAATCAGTCAGCACATGTTCGAGGTCGCGGTTCAAGCGGCCATCGGAAGCCGCGTGATTGCTCGCGAGACCGTCCGTGCTCAACGGAAGAACGTGACGGCCAAGTGCTACGGCGGCGACATCAGTCGCAAACGCAAGCTTCTGCAAAAACAAAAGGCAGGCAAGAAACGCATGAAATCTGTCGGCAACGTTGATATCCCTCAGAAAGCGTTCATGGCCATTCTGGACACGGGAGAAGCAAACAAGAAGTAAGCTACGACTTGTTTGCTTGGATTAATAACAGCCACCACACCTTGGTGCAGTTGCGTTGGTGGTTCCAGCCTTCGAGTCAGCGGCGGTCACTGCCTTGGGCACCTCGGCGGTCACTGCCTTCGGCACCACGGCGCCCCCTCTTTTTCTTTGGTTCCTTCAATTCGCCCACTTGGGCAGAGTCATCGTGAATGAACAAGGAATGGCGATACATTCTTTGGTCGTCGAAATCGTTGTGGACCTCGAACTTTCCGTCAGGGGTCATCACGAGTGTTTCGCCTGGTATCGAGTGGGTCATCAGTTCTTTTGTTCGCCCGGTATCAACCTCGTCGCCACCCATGATATCGACCAACACAACCCCCGTGTTGATTTCCTGCTGTTCCACTTTATGGACGGTCCATTTCAACGGGTTGAGCACATGAGCGTCGGTGACGTAGCTCAGCAAGTCGCCTCGGCGTACCTGTTGCTTGGTCGGCACCAGCGTTTTTAAAGTTCTTGACCAGATCGAAACTGCCATGTCGACAATCGGCTCGCCATCAGGAACTTCAACGGCCCCGACACGATCTCTTTTGGGAGGAATCACGTCTCCGGCTGCGATTTGGGATTTAGTCGTCCTTGAAATCGTCACGGTTACTGACTCGCTCCACTTAGTCGGGCGAGCAAACCGTAGCTCATCCAAATCAAACAACGCATTGACATCAATTTCCGCTTGGCGTGGCACCTGAATTTCTTGGTACTGATCATCGCCTTCTCCTTCTCCGTAGGCTTCGCTTACGTAGTAGATGAACCGAGTCGGATCCTTGGGGTCTGGTTCCTCATGCGCCTTCCCAAGACGGGCACGGCATTCCTTGCTCGTCATGTTGGCTGTGATTGGAATCTTCGTGTATACCTTTTCTGGCTTCTCATCCGTGGCAAGGCCACGCCCGCCGCCTCTAGCTGAACGTCCACGCGTTGAGCCACCTCGTCCAGAACGACCGGTGTCTTCGTATTCGTCCTCGTCGGCGTACTCATCGGTGCCGCCCCGGCTGGCTGAGCGTCCTCGGCTACGACTACCACTTCTGGTCGCTTCGTCAGGTTCGTTATTCGGATCCGTAAGCCACAACCGAACGCGATACTGATAAGTCGCACCGGGAGCCGCTTCTAGGTCAAAAAAGCGAACCAGTTTGAGCTCGGAAGTTGGTTTCAGTTCCGCTGCAACCGCGTCGTACGGCCTTCTATCGGAGCCTTTACGTTGAGCCAGTGAACGGTTTCGGTTGCTCGATCCACCCCGCCGCGCACCGGTATTACTGCGTGTGGCACCGGGGCCAACACGACGAGCGAGTTGGCTTCCATCATCGTCAGCGGCACTATGCGACCCATCCTCGCCTGATTTGGTGCCACTACCGTCGCCGCCTCCATCGCCGTCTTGTTCGAGATCCGGAAAAGTACGCTCGTTGACCTTGGGATGCAAAGCGAGAGGCTTGAAGTCAACCATCGTTAACGGCGGGATGACCCCGGTCAACATTTCATCGTAATTCTCAGGAGCAACGACCTCCGGAGCAGCAGCTGCGTAACGGAGTGTCTGTTCTTCATGAATTTGTTGAGAAATGTCTTCCCATTCCCCCGCAGCACCATCAACCACTGTGGCACGTTCAACTTGCACGTACTGATAAATTGGGCGATCACGTTCTGGAAAATAACCTGATCCAAAAGCAAAGCTCTTCTGATAGTTATCGTATTGCTGCTTGACATTGACGACACCGGTAACGGCAACTCCGTTCGTCAGACGCACCCGATCGGTTCTAGTCAGGCGAGTGCTACCCGGTCGCAGGCCAAAACTCTCATGGTGCTGCACCAGTGGCACATTTTCACCAGGAACTTTAACGAGCTCTTCGGCATCTTTCTTCTTATTCCGTTTTGGACGCTTGCTTGACCGTTCCGTCTCAGCCTCTTCCGCGTTTGCTTGGGCAGCAAAGGGCAATCTGCTGAAATTATCCCTTCCGGTTTGCCAAAAGACGGGTGCCGTGAACGTGGTCGCAATCAGATCCGTTACCGGAAATAACTCGGGGTCATTACGAGGAGCAAGCGACTTCACCGCCGGACTGGCAATCCGAATGTCGAACTCGGATGAGTCGATCCCTTCATCGTTGAGAATCGTGGGCAACGATTCGACCGCCATCCGAAAGTCCTTGATCTGAGTCCATGCGTTGTTAGCATCCATGTAGTCGCCCGCTTGGTCCGCCATTCTTTTCAGCTCTTGAGGCGTTGTCTCGCTGAAGACGTCGGTCTTGTAACCCGACCAGAAAAACCACCCCATCAAACCCAAGGCCAACACGATGATCAATTTCTCCGTGTGGTGCAAAAAGAAACTCTGAAGCGTCTGCTTGTTTATCTTTGGAAGTTTCATAGTTTTTCTACTTTGGTTAAAACCGTTGCCCCGGTTCATGAATTTTGATTGGTCTTAATCGATTCGCCGCGTGAAGTTCACTGATTCTGTTTAGGACGTTTGTGGACTCCGTTATTCCTTGACTGCAACGAAGTCTCTGGGTGGAAGCACACTGGCCGCATCATTCGGATCGACTTCCACTTCCTCCAAGCCGGCAGCTTCACGGAGGAATTTCTCTCGAACAGGATTGTAAATTTTCACAATACCATAGAACTCAACATTGACATCGTAGTTGGTACGAACCTCAACCGGTGTCGACTTCAGATCGATTTCATCCACGTTCCTGCCGCCGCCACCGCCGCCGCGCCCACTTTCGTCCGCATATTCATCGTACTCATCGTCGCCGCCCCGGCCGCCACCGCCACCGCCTAAACCACCTTGTCGCTGGGCACCACCGTTAAGTTCGATTCCCTCGCCAGCCACGTGTCGATTGATTCGAACCTGATGGATTTCAAACGCAAATGGAGAGTTAGCACATGCCGCCAAAAACTCCGTAATCTTTCGCTCATCCATCGACAACGCGATTCGGACTGGAACTCTTTTGGAAACGATCAGTTCGATGTTGTCCTCAGGAAGCGTGTTTCCCGTAATAACCGCCCGCACGTCATCAGCGGAATACGGTTTGAAATCCTGGTCGACGTACCGGCCGTGAAACGGACTGGTGCTGGCAGACTGATCAAAATCACTCACAGATGGCGTCCCTCCAGCGCCCGCGGCCGCAGGAAGGGCCCCATCGTCTCCACCGAGCCGTACATCAACCGGAGTGAGTTCTCCCAATTGAGTTCTCGCTTCACGACCGAAGGCAACGTGATCAATCCGCTTAATCTGTGCAAGGTCATTGGCACTCGTATCACCATTGATCTGTCGGATAATCCCGAACATGGCTTCCAGCAACCACAAATCTTGCTGCAACATGTAGACCTGAAGAGGCGTTGGATCAAGCGTGGGCAAATTGTGGTCATCAAAGTCTCGAAACTGGGTAAGCTTCTTGTACCAAAGATCCTGATTGGCTTGTTCCCAAATGACTGCGACCCCCAAGAGATCCTCGTCCGTCAATCGCCGCCTCGCGCCGTTTCGACCGCCACCCAACGGATTGAACCGTCCATCTTGGGAATTGAGCTTCATTTCCTCAAGCTTCTCCTGAGTGAATGCCCAGTTGGTTTTGACCGTTTGGCAGATTTCGTCCATCTGCAGAGGAATGTTTTCACGATACAGTGTCAGAAATTGCTCCATCCCAAGCCCTCGAAAGGTCTCAGGGAAAGTCTCAGGAGGATCGAACCGACCAAAGACCCGGACAAACTCCGTGCTGCCAATTTTTTCCGTTGGCCATTTCAAGATCGACGCCTGAGCCTTGTGGCGGACCTTCCAAGCTTCGACGATATCGTCGACCTGCCGAGACATTTCTTCCTTCATCCCGGCTTCGGTGAACTGGTTGGGATGAGCCTGAATCTGCTCGTCCGTCTCTTCCACCGTCACCCCCTTGCTACGAATCGCTCTGGCAGCGGAAATCTGCTGCTTCACAGCGTTCGTGAATTTGGAGGTTTCAGTTGAGACCGAGCCTGTAGCGACATACCAGCCACCAAACATCCCCAACGCCAGGAATGCGCTAGCGAGCCAAAACCCGT
Source organism: uncultured Pirellulaceae bacterium (assembly GCA_964563475.1). GTDB lineage: Bacteria > Planctomycetota > Planctomycetia > Pirellulales > Pirellulaceae > Mariniblastus. The sequence continues at coordinate 11,939 of CAZLYM010000042.1, read as the reverse complement.
TCTTTTTCAACCACTCAATCGCAGGAGCTAATTTATCCATTTGTCTCTTCCCGATTTTGGTCGACGACCGTGGACGATCTACACGATCAGGCCACTCACTTACTACTTAACTATTCGCAGAACTAGCTCACATTTCAAACGTTGCTCATCCCGCCAGTTGGCCACAAAACGTGGCCAGTTTAATTATTATTTTCTGCTTCCAACGCCGCTTCTTCGGCAGCTTTCTGAGCCGCCTCTGCTTCCGCTTTGCGTCGTTCCTCGCGGGCTAAGATCCTTTCCTCAGGTGAACGAGGCACCCACGCCATCTGTACCACAAAATTATATTCCTTGACGCTGAAGGTCGCTTCGGCCGTCACGTCCTTTTCTTCGTCTTCGTCGACCGCAGGCGCCGCAGGCTGCCTTCCTCTGATCGGACCCCGGCGGGCCGCATCACGGCGAGCTTTCTCGTCGAGTGCCGAAGCTGTCGGATCGTAGATGATTAGTTTTTCTTTGGCTGAATCGGACACACGAGTAATGGTCGGGTAGAGAATGCCAAGATCAGAATACTTGAACAACCGATCAGGATCGTCTCCCGCTGGTAACTCAACATCTTCCTTATGTAGCAAATTATTGATCAGAGTTTTAACCACAAATCGTTTTCCCGCATTCAAACCCGCCATACTTTGACGGCTATTATGAAAATGGTGGCCACGGATCTCGATGACCCATCCCGGTGTTTCCTTGAGCCCACCTTCGTCTTCCGAGCCATCGGAATCAGCGCCAACGTCGTCGGCGTCAACACCGGCAGCTTTCGCCGCCACCATATCTTCTTCTGAAACCGAAAACTGCTTGTCAAAAACAGGCTTGATAGTCGACACCCATGTCGACAAGTCTTCATGGAACACGGATTCAATGTGGTCAATATAAATTTCTTCGCGATCTTCGAATCCGAACTTTTCGTCTCGCGGATCGATCGTTTGAATTCCTGCGTCCAGTAGCGCCTTAATGTCTGGATCCTCAGGAAAGGCATGATAAAGAGCCGAGTAGACTTCAATCCAACCGCCTTTGTCCTCCGACGCCGATACAAGCTCCTGAGAAATTAGGTCCAGCTTGTCCTGTGTCGCCTTCAGATCATCGTCCGTCGACACCAGCTGAGAACTCTTTGACGACTTCGCTTTAACTTGGCTGATCGAATCCTTCCACTTGCGGCCCTCCAGTTCGAAATCTGGATTCACCTTCCACCACGCGACGGTGGTGAAAAAGTACGACAGCACCAGCCCCAGCGATAACAGCGAGACCGACGCCAGAACCCATGGTCTCTTCGCGCGGATGATGCGTTCAACTTCAATTTCCCGAGGCAGCAAGTTGGTGTCGATTGCGCCCTGTTTCAACGCCTGTAGACACAGGCCGTAACACGTTCCAAACGAAAGCACATTCGAGTTGAACGAAGGCTGGGCCACGACCTCCGCTCCCTTAAGTTTCGAAAATTCCGAAACCTTGGCGACGTCCATTCCCAACTGCTTGTTCAAATACTGTCGCAGACCCGGCAGCTTGGCTGCGTTACCGAGCATCACAATTTCAGATATCGATGCCGTTTTTTCATTTCGAAGGAAGAATTGGAGCGATCGCTGGACCTCATTGACCAAATCATTGAAAACCGGCCGCATCGCCTTGAAGACCGCTTTTGGGTTTTCCGATTGACGAGCGTTGCGCTTCAGTTGTTCGGCCTTGGCCTGAGTCAGTTTCAATTCGCGCGACAAGTGCCGAGTGAAATGGTTTCCCCCGATGGGGATGTTGCGCATCCACAACCGTAGGCCATTGGTGACAATCAAGTCGGTCGTGTCCGTGCCGATCGACATCACCACGATCGACTCGGGCGGATTCTCGGGATCTATATCATCCGGGTCTGGCAGCTGGCCGAGGATGTCGTGACAAACAACATTGAAGATGGACAACGGAGACAGTTGAACCACATTGACATCGATCTCAGCATCGTCGAATGGCTTCAACGCGCGGAATACCGCGTCACGTTTCATCGCGAACAGACCGACTTCCGCATTTTGGGTGCGGCCATCGACAACCGCTCCACCCAATTGTTGCCAGTCCCAGATCACGTCCTCAATTGGAAACGGAATTTGCTGCTTGACTTCGTACTTGACGATCTCAGGCAGTTTGGACGGTTCGACTGGCGGAGGCTTGAAGAAGCGAGAAAGCCCGGCTTGGCCAGACACGCTGATTGCCACTCTGTCGCCGGCAACCTTGTTCCGGGACAGAAATTCCGTCAACGCCTCGTGAATTAACTCCTCTGGATCCACTTCAGGCTGTCCGAGGATTTTTGGGTACTCGATGAAGTCATGCTTGTCAGCAATGATCGTCTGACCATCGGAATCCAACGTGCAACGGAGGGCCTTGAGTGCACATTGGCCCAGATCGATTCCCCAAACGGCATTTGTTTTCGCCATCGTGTTACTTACCTGCGCCTTTTAACTAATTTAATAATCAGCTCGCCTGATAAAACCCAGCTTGGCAAAGCGTGTCCGTCGGATCGCAACCTTTTCCCATAAAGGGACGTTCAACAATCCGAATTCGCTCGCGAAGCGACATTTCTACCGGGAAGCGGCACAGAGTCGGGCGTTTCGCTGACAGCGGCTAAATCCATCACCGCCGAGTCTCTTTAATGTACCCACAAGGGCCAAAATTTGTCAAATTACTTAACGTAATCGGTTGATTTTTGGTTGGATTCGATCCGTTTGACACAATTATCACACAGGAAAGACCTCGAAGTGCCCAAGTTACGACTTTTAGCTGCAAGTTCCGACTCATAATGCCTATAGAATCGGAAGTTCCCAGTACAAAGTCCGCGGTTTATCGTGAGGTATTTCCAACGAGCAGCACCACAGGTGTTCAAAACCATTTAATGTTACCCTGCCCTCCGTTATCGCAAAATATTTGCTGGTTAGTGGTATTTTCTTACAGTTTCAATCCTTAATTTCTTCTACCGCCAGGCTCATCAAGTCGACTCAAACTCCTCATTATAATTAGCCAACATTTGACAAACGTACCCAAACTATCGATTGCTTTATCCTGCCAGTCGTTTGACGACTTTCCTCGAAAATTGTCAGCGGAAAAATCGGCCAGCTTACTGAAGTGTTGGACTGCTTTGTGGCATCCAAGCCTGTTGGCATTTGCGCAAGCTCGACCAGACATTTGGTCAGTAAGCGATCCTATCCAGGAAGATCAAGTACCCAACGATTCGACGTGCGTCGTGACCGTGCCCAGATTCGTCATCGCCGATTTTGACAAGACGACAAGCAATCAGCTTCCCTCCTGCATTGCCTATCGAGACTCGTCCGACATAACGCGTGAGGACGTTGTTGCTTCGCTGATGCAGCGTCTTGAAATTGCCCCTTCAGTCGAAACTGGCAAACCGCAATCTCAATCAATCGATGCGGCAAACGAAAACGCGATAACACACAACGCGATTGCGTTGGATTTCTTTGCCCTTGGATACGCCTGGCTGCAGGTTCGTTTGATGACTTTGCACGTCCGGTACTCCACCAATCTGGACAACGATGTTTTTGATTCTGCATTAATTAGTGCCGCGTCTGCATGGAGTCAAAACGATCTTGAAACGGCAGCCGAACATTTGACGCGGTGCTTCGATTTACTGATGGAGGAAAAAAACAATTACTATTCTGTGGATCCGGAACTGATCGACTTGGTACTTATCGAGCCTAGCACAGTCAATTCAAAACTTGACTCCCAGCTTTCGTGCGGCCACCCCATCAACGTGTTGTGCTCAGGATTAACCGTTGAAAAAATTGACAGCGAAATGCCCCAATCCTCTCGCAACATGACAGCGAGATTAGCCGATGGCTCGCTTACGATCGTAGGAGGATTACAGCGTGAACTACCCAGTTCATTGACCCCGCAGGAAAGTCAATTGCGTCAGTTCAAAGCTGGCCTTCAAACGCTTCAGTCAATACTGGAGACTCGTCCGGAAGCGTTTGCGCGCAGGCAGTTCGGCCTAACATCCATGACGCCGGGACTGCTGGAACAATTGGGCTACGAAGGCGCGTGCCACATGACGCTCGATGGAGGCACGTTGCCAGAAGTTCATGGATTAAACATGCGCTGGGTCGGTGAAGATGCTCAAACAATTCCTGCGTTGGCAACCGTTCCACTGGATGCGAACAGTTCACGATCCTTTCTGGATCTCGGCATTCGGGTCGCCAAACAGATTGATGCCGAACACACATCGACCTTCGTTTTTGCCCACTGGCCCGACCGATATTGCGAAACGTTTTTGGATCTTATTCGCGTGGCGAAATACGGACCGTTGTTTGGTCAGTTTGTGAGCTTGAATGACTATTTTCAAGCGGCGTATGACCCTGGTTACGGAGAACCGTTCACGGCCGAACAATATGAATGCCCTTGGCTGACGAGAGCCGTTCAACAGAAGATGGCCGATCCGATCTCTCGTTTCATCAACTATTGGCACCGACACTACGAACTGGCCGAATGCCGCTCGCTGATGACCATGATCGCGTTTGCGACCGAACATCAAGACGCAAATCTTGCACAATCGCTATCGGAGTGGAAAAAGAGCATCCAGCAGATCGAAAGCTCCATCGATGCGTTGATCGATTTCTCGGACGCAGATTCAAGCCCGGAGCAATTGGCCACGCAAAGCCAAAATGCAATTGAGGCCCTGCGATCCGAAATGGCAGGCGGCTTTTT
>CAZLYM010000042.1:6008-7120 GCA_964563475.1 uncultured Pirellulaceae bacterium | reverse complement strand
CACGCACTGCGTTTTTGCACGAGGGCTCGGCAGTCGAAGTGCCAGCGATGGGCTGGGTTTCGCTGGCTCAACCAGATCTGCCGCCGGGACGGGCGCCTGGTGGGCCACCAGTCGATGACGGACTGACGTTGCGAAATGAGTTTTTTCAAATCAGTGTTGACCCTAAATCGGGCGGTATTCGAAGAATCCAAAGTTACGATCACCGGCAGACACAGGCCAGCCAGCGACTGTCAGTTCGCATTCCAGTGGGAAGCGGAAAGACAACGTATGCCAACATGGTAGCGGATGACGTTTCCGTCGACCGAGTATCTGCGACAGCGTCTCGAATCGTTTCGACTGGCCAGTTGATCGACCCTCGCACGAACCAACGCCTTTGTGCTTTCACTCAGACGTTGTCACTTCAGCGGAAAGACCAATTCGCAAAGCTTGAGATCGAACTGCGCGACGTGGTCGATTTGCTTCCCAATGCCGACCACTATATTTGCTCTCGGATGGCGTGGCACGACGAATCGTCGACCGTGTATTACGGTTCTGGTGAGATCCGCAGTCGGTCAACCAATGCTTGGATCGAAGCCCCCGCCTACGTGCGAATCGAACAACCCGACCATTCGCTCACCTTGTTGACCAACGGTTTGCCATGGCACCGTCGTTCGACTCGAAATGTACTCGATTCGGTATTGGTAGCTTTCAAAGAACGAAAACGTCAGTTTCAGCTGAACATGAGTCTCGACTGCCCCAACGACTTGGACGCAGCGATGGGAATGTCACAGCCTCCACGCCGAATAAAATCGCCAACTGGGCCGTTTCAAAAGAGCGGGTGGCTATTTCATTTCAGTAACAAGCATGTCGTCGTCGTATTCAACGAACCCATCTTGAACGACGGTCGAGTTGTTGGCGTTCGCTGGCGACTGCTTGAGCCCCGAGGGCGGCGTGGTAAAATGAAGATCAGCTGCCCATTTGAAGTCGTTCAAGCCGAGCGAATAATGTTCGATGGTCGCTCGGCTGACTCGTTGCCGTTCCACGGACGTGCGGTTGAGGTAGAATTTACTCGCAACGAGTACTTCGAGATTTGTATTTACTCATCGCCACAAAGCGGTTCCTGACGCGATGAG
>CAZLYM010000042.1:1248-5908 GCA_964563475.1 uncultured Pirellulaceae bacterium | reverse complement strand
GCGATGTACCGGGCGGTGACTTGGGCTGCGATGAACGCCGAAATTGATTTCAAAGAGGAATCCCGGCTGGTAACGCTGGTGGAATCGCTTGAGTTGCAATTGAACGACGATGCCGTGGTAGTCAACGGAACGGACGTGACGGGTCAAATCCGAGAACGAATGGTCACACTGAACGTTTCGGCGATCGCCGATTCGATTCCGATTCGAATGCACCTAGTTGAGCTTCAGCGTCGATTGGCAGCTGCTGGCGACTACGTTTGCGAGGGACGCGATCAAGGAACGGTCGTGTTCCCCGACGCCTTCTGCAAAATTTACCTGACGGCTTCTCCTGAGCAACGGGCTCAGCGGCGAATGGATCAGTTGACCGCCGCAGGCCAGTTCGTCGACTACGACCAGATCCTTCGGGAACAAGCGATTCGTGATCGGCAGGACCAGTCACGCCCATTCGGAGCACTCGCTCGGGCTGAGGACGCCGTCGAGGTCAACACCGATCATAAATCGATGGACGAGGTTGTTGACGAGCTGGAACGAATCGCCCGAGCGAAACTTGAAACAGAACGAAGTTGATCCCGACAAACACGCGAAGCTCGGTTTATGTTAGCAGAAACCGAGCTTCTTGATCTTTCAGCGTAACGAATGATCCGACCTACGGATCGTTACTCATGCCCAAGTTGCCGATCAGAATGAAGGCGTCACCAAGCACGTCAACAATTCCATCAAGGTTGATATCACCGTTAGCGTAACTCGTAGCAGGGTTACCCAAACCACCGACCAAATTGAATGCGTCAGTCAACACATCAACTGTTCCGTCAAGATTGAAATCCCCCAGAAACGTTCCGGTCTGCTCATTGTTGGTCTGCACAAAGTTTTCGATATGGAACTCCAAGTCTGCAAACGTGATTTCTCCATCGACGACCAAGTCAAGCTCAATCGTATCTCCAGCCGCGGTGGTGTCGATGTTACCGACATAGTGGTCGATGTCATCCACATCCACATCTCCGTCGTCGTCGAAGTCACCAATTAGGCTTGGGGGAGCAGACGGTGTGCCGATCTCTAAAGTGAATCCCGTAATTTGATAACCTTGGTCAGCCGTCGAGAAGTTGTCGAATACAAGGCTTTCTCCACTTAAAAGCACAATAGGCTCAGCGACGGTGAAAGTATCGCCTTCGAAAGTGAATGTCGTATTGGCGACTTGACCACTCGGGATGTCATCATGAAAAGTAACCGCTGGGCTACCAGCGATCGAAAGCGTCACAGAATCTGTGGCACCGCTGACGCTGCGAAAGGTGATCTGTGTCAAAGCCACAGTTGTCGTCGATTCGTCAAAATTCAGCGCCAAAGTCAGCGTTTCACCCGGATCAACAAAAGCAGCACCGCCGTCGCCGTCTGCAGATCCACCAATGCTATTGACTCCAGCACCATTTGTGGCGGCGTTAAACGTTGCACCTGACGGATTTGCCGGATCGGATGGGGTTGCATCAACAATGGTCGTTTCGGCAGTTGCAACAAAAGTGATTCCAGCCAGCGTTGCAGTCGAAGGAGAATCCACCTCGTTGGTTGGCTCATCCAGCGAATCAAGCTCAGAACCCAGCGGCTCTAAGCCGGGTGATGCGCCGTTGTCCATGTCAAAAGTGACCAACTCAGGCGGCTGATTTGGATCGACTGGACTGTTTTCCGCGATCAAGTCGGCCAACACCTCAGCGAACTCTAAACCAAGCCCGATCTGCCCGGCCGCATCGAAGTGAGTTGCATCCGTTCCTTCGCCGGTACTAAATGGTGTTGTCAGCCCCACCGAGCTGGCTAATGCTACGTTGTCAAGCGCATCAGCGATTTCAGCTTGAAGCACCAGAAAGCCAGGATTGCTAACTGCCAACCTGCTTTGCGCCAATTGGCCCATGACAACCGGAAGGTCGGGGATTCCAACGTGAGTCCGCACGCCTTCGATCAGGTTGACAAAGTTTTCCATGTACCGACTCGCCCTTCCAGAGATTGGGGTGTTCTCAGCGCCTGAGCTGTCGCTTTCTCCCTGGTGCCAGATGAAACCACGAATCACGAAACTATCTCCGTTAGCGGTTAGTTCAGCCAACGCAGCGTCGATCGTATCCAGTAGCTCAATATATAGCGGGCCCCCGTTTGGAGCGTCTGCATCCGGAGCGGTCCAGTCGTTGTCTAGGTTCGTTCCGCCTCGCGATACCTTAATGATAGCGACTGGGTTGGTACTTCCAGTCTCGGCCGCGATGGCAGAACCAAACGCAACTTCTGGCCCAAAAATATCTGATGGTATCGTTGGATTATCGTCAAAATCACGGGCCCCCAAAAAGCTGTACCCGGGTTCGAGAGTAACAAAGCCGTTTGTCGTAATCGCTTGATCCAGCGTATCGTTCGGATCTGGTTCTGGAGGGTTATTGTAATAAATCAGGGTGCCGACTTGGGGGGCCGCAAAAGGAGCCAATTCACCCGTCAGGTCGTCAACGTCGCCGCGACCATCGAAATTCGATTGCCCTGCCCCGATGTAAACATCGTACGTGACCTGAGCGTTAGCCGGTAACGCCCCAAGGAAAAACAAACATGCAAAAACGACGTACTTCAAGTGGTTCATCAGTGTGGCAACTTTAGTAAATAATTTGACATAACTGAGACGCGTTGTCCCAAACCGAAGCTTATACAGACCGCCTAAAGAATAGCTCGAAACTGTTGTACTTCAAGTCTGAGGCATCGACCTAACGGCTTACTGCAGCTCGCCCGTGACGGCTGGAGTTGCGGAAACGCATCACTTTGGTCATTGCAAAAACAGTTTTGCTACGTAGGTGTGCGCAATTGCACAAAACACGTGTAGCAACGCTTACCAAGCTAGAAGCCTAGCGTTTTTCAAGATATCCATACCTTCGTTCGCATTGCCGCAAGGACATTTGGAGATAAAGGCGGGAACAAAAAGAAACGAACGACAGCATGAAGAGAGAGATTCACACTGCCGCTCGTTCTTTGGGGGCACGATAAACATCGGCCACATCAGGATACGAGATTGATCGATTATTGTTCGGGTCAAAACAGTTTTGCAGTCAGCTGGAAGCCGAGTACTTCGAGCGGCTTGACTGTTTCTATACAGCCCACTTCTATGGAAGTGGAGGCAAAGCATCCGCGTCAATCGAATTGCTGAACGCGTTAATGGAAGGCAATTCACCGGCCCCAAAAGACACTCGATTGCTACTTCCCTGAATCACACTTTGGCCACCATTGGGAACAATGTTGCCATTGGGAACAATGTTGCCCTCAGGGAACCCAATGTTTCCGGAGTTTGGAATCACCGGTTGAGACCGGATGCCGCTTCCATTGTCATAGTATGGAACTCCGGGATCGCTCAGCTGGCCATTGGCTGGTGCAGAAACAGGTGAACCGCCGTAGCAACTACCGTCTTGGCACAGGGGAGCGACGTTGCTACCGCCAAAGTTCGAGACCTGCCCCGAAGGAGGGTTACACGTATCGCACGCCGCTCCTCGCGAAAAGAACGATCGAATTGGATTGTTCGCGAGTGGATTACTCTGAAGTAAGCCGCCTTGGGGGGCCAAGCCGTTACAAAGTCCCAAACCCAACAATCCGTTACCGCAACGATTTGTTGCGCATCCGGACGTTGATAAAATCAACACAGTCGATGCGATCAGACAAATTATCTTTTTCATCGTACAAGCCTCACAGGCATTGAGAAATGTTTTCAAGTCGCCTCCTTGTGAGGCTCGAAAACGTACAACGTGAATGATGATGTGCAAGTGAAACGTGTTGTTTTTTTTCAACATTGATTCCGCCGCTTCAAGGGTTTCCCGTTATGTTAAACCCTAACCAATGTACCGTTCGTGCCGACTAGTCGATCGATATTGGTCATTCGCTTCCCGCTTCGCCTAACTTTGATTGTCGCTCGCTTTCACGTTGACCCGAATCCATTGCCACATGCGTCGCCCGCATCCACAATCGAATCGTCTTTTGATCTCCTGCATGACCTTGGGGATCTGGCTGACCGTCTTTGTACTGAAAGGCAATTCAGTATCAGCCCAGCAGCACCTGAGCGAGCCCACGATAGTTCACAACAACATTGCCGTCGAAACTCCCTCCGATGCAATGCAACTGGTATCCGTCAAAGGTTGTTTTAGCAATCAGAATATCTGCGTCGATTCCCAAGATGAAATCTGGGTCGTTTCGGCTCACCAACCTTGTGGTAACACGAGCGATGAATGCTCGGTCACCGAGTTTCATACGCAGCGTCTTGAGTGCAGTCAGTGGAAGCCCCGCAGTGTGTCGGATCTGGCAGCCGCTCATCAAAGTGATCTGGAGCACGTCACGGTGTTGGTCTTCCATGGCAACAATACCAACGACGAATGGGCGTTAACTCGTGGGATGCAGTTCTACGATCAAGTTTTTGGCCAGCACCCCGACGGCCGACCGCCAGTTCGATTGGTAATCCTTGCATGGGAATCTGCGAAGGTGCTGCCGCGGCCTTGCCCTGATTACAAACTGAAATCAGCTCGCGCGGTTTCATTAGGCCCGAGCATCGGCGCGTTGCTCGACGAGTTGAGTGGTCCTCGCCCCGTTTTAGTCGGCTACAGTCTGGGGGCTCAGGTAGTCCTTTCCGCAATGACAGAAATGGCGTCGCGCGAGAGCGAAAATTCAA
>CAZLYM010000042.1:0-1148 GCA_964563475.1 uncultured Pirellulaceae bacterium | reverse complement strand
GATCTCAGCGACCCGGTATCGACTGCTTTGCAACAGCCGAAGCGTCATTTAGGATGTTGCGCCGTCACTGGCCAAACAAGAAACGCGAATTGATTTTTTGCTTGTGCTGATGGCGTACAAGGCAATGTCTCAGCGTCTCATTGAGACACCTGCAATCCTTCCATTACCAATGGGAGTAAACCGCGTCACGTCGTTTTGAATTTTGGTGTCGATGATCTCCAATCCACAGCTGCTTGTATATTGTTGTCTGATCGTGATCGCGTCGACCGTTGGAGGTTCGTTGCCAGCAATGATCAAGCTGACGCACCGTCGCATTCAAATGATGCTTAGCTTGGTGTCTGGAGTCATGCTGGGCGTCGCCCTTCTTCACTTACTCCCTCACGCGATCTACGTTCTACGAAGTCCCGAACAGGCTTTAGTGATCTGCCTGTTGGGTCTGCTGTTCATGTTCTTCATGGTGCGGATGTTTCATTTTCATCAGCACGATTTAGCGGTTGATACTCAACACGACCACGCCCAGAAAACACTCTGTGACGACGATCACGACCACCATCACGTCCATTGCGAACAGCATGACGGGACGCTGGATCTGACGTGGGCCGGTTTGTGTTTTGGTTTGGCCGTTCACACCATTGGTGACGGAATCGCCTTGGCGGCGGCGGTGGGCGGCAACGCTACCTTTTCACTCGCCGGCATCGGGGTGTTCCTAGCAATCGTATTGCACAAGCCACTTGATGCTATGTCGATCACGTCTCTGATGGCAATCAAAGGCTGGAGAGTTTCAAAACAGATCACGGTCAGCCTAGTCTTTTCCCTGATGTGCCCCCTAGGAGCCGTCCTGTTTACCCTAGGTGTCGGTCAATTTGCCGAATACCGCGATTTGGTGCTGGGCACTGCGTTAGCTTTCTCTTCCGGAATGTTTTTGTGCATCTCGCTGGGTGACCTGCTGCCGGAAGTCCACTTTCACTCACACGACCGACTGAAACTTTCAACGATGTTGCTGGTCGGTGTTCTGTTGGCGCTGGTACTGGAAATGTTACCCGGTCATCAGCACCCCTCACTCTACAAGAACGCTGAACCGAACTCGAATGCACCGACGACGGCGGTCGAGCCGGATAGTATTTCTTCGTAAATGCTATTCTACTAAG
>CAZLYM010000041.1:17753-22731 GCA_964563475.1 uncultured Pirellulaceae bacterium | reverse complement strand
GAACTTGGTTGATCCGCCAGGTAGAAACGTAGATGACTTGTAGAGTTTTTCCAAGTTACTAGTCACGGTTACCCTGTTGTCATGAATTTATGAATTCAAAATTAAGTCGTTGGTTGACCATCGCAGTATTGTGTTGGTTGTGGATCGGGCTGCCTGCATGGAGTGTCGTTTCGGCACAGGAATCTGCCAAGGATAAGCTTGATCAGGGGATTGGAGACGAGGATGGCTGGGTGCGAGTCTTCGTCCGGATGGAGGACCAGTTGCTTCCGAAGGGTGGAGACTATGAACGTTTTTGCAAAGAGCAAGCGGAAGATGTGAATCGTTTGGCACTTCGTAGCCGAGTCGTACAAACGCTTCGGGAAAAATCGGATCGCTCGCGCAATGCTCTCGAGGAGCATGTTGCGAATCTTGAAAACGCCGGGGGGCTTCGTGGGGTCCACCATTACTGGATCGTGAACGGTTTTGCTTGCGAGGCAACGGTCGCTGCATGTCAGGAACTGGCGAATCTTGAAGAAGTGAACTTCATCTATCGCCAGAGGAATAAACCGCTGCGTCGACCGGGCACGCCAAAATCTAGTAATTCAAAACCTGCCTCTCAACAGCCGGAACTCGCAAAGATCTACCGAAAACTGCTGAAAGAATCGAAGGAGGACGCCGACCAGCCATTCACGACTGAAGGAATTGAGATCCCATGGAATTTGAAATGTGTCCGGGCCGACAAAGCTTGGGCAAAGCACGGAGTCACCGGAAAAGGGGTGGTCATCGCCGTGCTCGACGACGGCATGATGGCCGTGCCCGCGTTGCTGCCGGCTTTGTGGACCAACCCCAATGAGAAACTCAATGGAAAGGACGACGATGGCAACGGCTGCGTGGATGATGTTTTTGGATATCACTTTAACGAGCAATCTCCTTTTTGCGTCGTGCAATCTGGGGCTCGCCACGGCACGCTTTGTGCGGGGGTCGTGGCCGCTCGCCCGACCGAGGGTGAAAAAAAGATCGCCACCGGCGTTGCCCCGCGCGCCAAGATCATGCCGCTGATCGGTTCGGCGCAATTGAGTGCCTATGAGTACGCGTTAGAAAATGGCGCTGACATTCTCTCGATTAGCTCGACGCGCGAGCCAACAAAGATGGGGAACTACCGTGGTGTTTTTCGGGCCGCGCACGAACACCTTGCGGCGGCGGGAGTTGTTTCGGTCGGAGGTGCTGGCAACTATGGCACTAAAAGACCGGTGGGAAAACAGATTGGATCACCTAAGGACATCCCATGCGTGATCGCTGCGGCCGGGATCCGAGCCGATGGAAAGGTTCCCCAGTTCAGTAGTCGAGGACCGGTTTTATGGCAGGGCACCCCCAACTACGGTCCCGACGAAACAGGTAACCAAGCAAAAAGCAAACCGAATGTGACCACTTGTATCGGCGGCTATCCTCTGTGGACGCGTCCAGAAATATGGGTAGGTAAGCGAGCGAATAAGCTTAAAGAGATCGTGTTGGAAGATGATGCGGGCTATGTTTTGGCGATTGGACCACAAGGCAATTCCTTTTCCGGCCCTCACGTTGCTGGAGTCGTTGCCTTGATGCTTGAGGCCAACCCAGGGCTTCCTGTTTGGCAAGTGCAGCGGATGCTTGAAGACACCTGTCAAGACATGGGTGAGCCAGGGCGTGATTTGACTCACGGCGAAGGGTTGGTTCAGGCAGACAAGGCAGTCCAGGCGGCACTGGGTTACCATGCGTTTTCAGTAAATTGATTTAAACAACTGGTACGGCAGGTTACCGGAAGTGACAAACACGCCCGGATCTCAGTCGTTTGATGTGACAGGCGTTCATTGGCTGCTACAATGGAATCGGGGCTAACTGTTAACGTAGTGGAATGCGGTATTGAATAATAAGATTGCAGGTCTGGAGGACCAGACAGAAATTTCGCGCAAACGGATGCAGCAATTGCATTCGGAAGCCAAACAATTGCTCAAGCATGTCTCGGGCGTTGTGTTGGGTAAGGAAGACGTGGCTCGATTGTGCCTAGTCGCCTTATACGCCGGCGAACATGTCTTGCTTGAGGACGTGCCGGGAGTGGGCAAGACGCTGATGGGCAAAGCGATTGCTCGCAGTTTGGACGTGAACTTTTGTCGAATTCAATTCACCCCCGATCTCCTGCCGAGTGACGTGCTGGGCGGTTCGGTGTTCAATTCGCAGAAGTCTGAGTTCGTTTTCAATCGCGGGCCGATCTTCAGTAACTTTGTGTTGGCTGACGAGATCAATCGAGCGCCTTCGCGGACCCAGAGCGCGCTGCTGGAGGCGATGAGCGATTCCCAAGTGAGTATCGACGGCGCGACCTACCAGTTGCCTCAGCCGTTCATGGTGATCGCAACCCAGAACCCGTTTGAATCAGAGGGCACGTACGCACTGCCGGAAAGTCAGCTCGACCGATTTCTGTTGCGGATCTCGATGGGGTATCCCGACCGGGAATTCGAAGCAGAAATTCTTGCCAGCCACCGCCAAGGTCAGCCAGTTGAGCAATTGGATGCGATCTTCGACGGGCAACATGTGCAGAAGGTTCAGCAGGCGGTTCGGGAAGTGACCGTGGACGCGTCCATCAGCCAATACCTGTTGGAAATTGTTCACGCAACGCGTGAATCGGAGGATCTGACAATTGGCGTCAGCACACGCGGCGCTCTAGCGTGGTATCGCGCGGCGCAGGCGTTGGCGTTTTTGGATGGTCGCCAGTATGTCATTCCCGACGACGTGAAAGATCTGGCGGTGCCAGTGCTGAGTCATCGTGTTTCACTGCAGTCAATTGCTGCGGGAGGTCATCGCAAGGATGTCGAAGCGATCATTCGGGCCTTGACGGAAAGTGTTCCGCTACCCGCTTGATGGGTTGGCACTCAAAAACTATTGACAGCACCTGCAAGTGACCTGATGAACTCGATCTGGAAACGTGGCTACAACGCGGAGACCAAACTCACTGTTGAAGGTTGGGTTTATCTGGTGTTTCTGGCATTCATCACGATCGGGTCAATTCTTCGAAACGTGAATCTGCTGGTCTTGATGGCCGGCTTCCTCTACGCACCGCTGATTCTGCAATGGCGTGTCTGCAATAAATTGATGCGGAAATTGAGGGCGACGCGAGCGATTCCGCAGCGACTTCATGCGGGCGAGTCGGTAAAAATGACGTGGACGGCCCGCAACGAATCTCAAGAAGTCACGGCGTGGAACGTGTTGGTGTCGGACCAGGTCGTACGAGACTGTTCTGTGGATATGCTGGGCGAAAAAAAGACGCTGGCTGAACGAGTCCGTTCTTCATGGGCACTGGAAAACGAAGAAATTGGTCAGCAGGTGAAACGATTAGCGATTCGCCTATGGAAACGGATCTCCGATACTGATAGCTGGCTCGGCGACGACGGAATCCTGATGTCAATCGGTCGCATTGACGGTGGTCAGACAAGGACCGGTGCTTGGCAGGTGAAATTTCCCATGCGAGGCCGATACGATATCGGCCCGGCGCGTTTGTCGTCCACGTCAACGCTTGGTTTGCAAGTCTGTCAAATCAAACTGAATGCTGTTCATAGTTGCTATGTCGCGCCGGCGCTAGGGACGCTGAAACGTGGTTGGGTTAAGCGGTTGCAGTCGATCAGCCAGGGCGACGGAACGGGGATGCGTCGACAGGGGATGGACCAAGAGGCATTCCATACGCTGCGGCATTGGCGGTCAGGCGACAGCAAAAAACACATTCATTGGCGAACTACGGCTCGCTGGGGGCTGCCGATCGTGCGGCAGTTCGACCAAAACGACGATCAAGATCTGGCAATTGTGCTGGATCTTTTTTGCCCATCGGCGGAGGAAGGTTACGACGAACAAGAGATTGCGAAATTCCACCGAGATGCAGAATTGGCTCTTTCGTTTGCCACCACGATTCTGTCGCGAGCCAAAATTGATATCCGGGGTCGTATTACGTTGGCCGTCTGCGGTCAGGACAAGAGATTCTTTCCAGGCCGACAAACCGACTTTATGGCGTTGACGATGAAAGCGATGGCGGTCGCCCAGCCTGGCCCGCGTCCGCCAGTCGTGGAAGCTCTGCTGGATTCGGTGAATGTTGTCTCGCTCGGTACTTCGGTCCTCGTGATAAGTACTCGGCCTGAACCAAATTTGATGGTATTGGCTTCGGCGGAGCAACAGACCGACGAACGGGTAAAGGAAGTCAGTCATGCGATCATGGCTAGACGATTGCAGGGGATCAAGTCGACCGTTGACTGGGTGGCTGTCGACAGTCCGGCTTTTCAGCGATTGTTCTCTGCCGGCGCCTCGGTCGATACTGGGCGGTCAGTCAGTCCATCGCGAGAATCAACACCTGCCTCGGAGGCCCGGCCGGTCAGTTGAAGATGGAAACAATCAAGCAAAAAATTGAAGTGGTGCTGCTGTTGCTGGCGATTGTCAGCTGCGTGCTGGTTGGTTTCAGCATCGATGATTTTTCGTTGACGACTGTCGGAGTGATCGGTGCGGTTGCGGGTTTCGTTGTTTGCGATCGCCTAGGGTTGTTTTCTTTGGATGGCTGGTTGGCCAACATTGCCTCGTTATCAATTCTGTATTTGGTGTTTCGTGATTTCAGTGACGGCGACCAAAGGCAGAAGCTTGAGGCGGTTGCGCATCTGTTGGTTTACCTTCAGACCGTTTTGGTGTTCCAGCCCAAAGTGCCACGATTGGTTTGGCAATTGCTCGCACTAAGTATTTTACAGGTGTCGATTGCAGCCATTTTCTCATTGGATTTTGATGCAGGGCTGTTGTTTCCGATTTATTTTTTGCTGGCGGCGGTCACGATGGTTTTACAGACTGTCTACTGTCAACGCGAGCGAGTCATACGGGCCAACAAAAAGGTTGGTCGCCAGTCGCTTGCCACGACAAGATTGACTACCGAAGCCTCGACTGCCGAAGCTTCCCTCGTGGAAACGAGACAACTGGTTGTCGTGCAAGAGTCGATGCCGAGTGA
>CAZLYM010000041.1:2888-17653 GCA_964563475.1 uncultured Pirellulaceae bacterium | reverse complement strand
CTTCCCTCGTGGAAACGAGACAACTGGTTGTCGTGCAAGAGTCGATGCCGAGTGAGATTCGCTTTACCGATAAACGGTTTGTTCAACTTGGGCTCCGGTTGCTTGTTTCGGGTGCGTTTGCAGCGATCGCGTTTTGTGTGTTGCCCCGATACGTGAGTCCGTGGTTCGGACCGGAAGTCCGTGAGGTCGCGACGGCAGGGATGATGACGGCCGTTGACTTAGAGCAACGCGGGAAAGTGCGTTTGTCCAAAGAAATTGTGTTTCGTGCTACTTTTGAAGAAGCGGGGACGAAGAAGCAGCTGAAGAATCTGGGGACTCCGTACTTTCGAGCCATCGCGTTTTCGAAGATCGAGATCAAAAATGGGCGCACTTCATTTACGGCTCCCTACGATCGCGTCTACAACGAATTGTACCAACGTCTGCCTGCATACTATGGCGAAGGGCGGCAGATTCGTCAGATCATCACAATTGAAAAAACGAGCGATCCTTTGGTTTACGGGGTCATGCCCGTTTCTAGGATCCCGCATCAAACTCCTGAAGAACTTTCGTTCTGCCATGAAATTTCTGCCTACACACGC
Organism: uncultured Pirellulaceae bacterium; assembly: GCA_964563475.1. Lineage (GTDB taxonomy): Bacteria > Planctomycetota > Planctomycetia > Pirellulales > Pirellulaceae > Mariniblastus. The sequence goes on along the minus strand of CAZLYM010000041.1, from coordinate 17,075 downwards.
TGCCGTGAGAAACAAAAAATCAATGTGGCTCCGTACAAATACGAAACGGGCACGTTGCTGGATCACCGTGGTAGATTTCTCAAATCATGGCCCTATGTTTCGAATACTCGAGCGTATGCTAACCAGCCGTTGTCCAGAGATCCGGAGTATCGATCGTGGCTGGTGAAGATGGATCGTGACCGATACCCGGGGGTGGTTGCCGCTGCAGATCGAATCGCTGCGGAATCCAAAGAAAGCAGTCGTGTGGCGTTAGTCCAGAAGATGACGAATCTCTTTCAGCATTCGGACCGTTTCCAATACACACTGGACTTCACAGATGTCACCATGGACAAGCGGATCGATCCGATCGAAGATTTTTTCAGTAATCATGGGATAGGTCATTGCGAACTCTATGCGGCCGCTTTGACATTGATGTTACGCTCGCAGGATATCCCGGCTCGCTTGGTCGTTGGCTTCTGTGGGAGCGAATACAATTCCCTGACAGATAGCTATTTTGTTCGCGGAACCGATGCTCATGCGTGGGTTGAAGTCTATCTGCGCCCCGAAGACTGTACTCGGCAAATGAGTTTTGAAGGATCGTCCGGACCGGGGGGAGCGTGGAGAATTCTAGATCCTACTCCCGTTGGAGTCGCGGCCAATGAAGTTGTCGGGCGAGGCAATGCGATGGAGCTGGCTAGGTCCTACTGGCAAGATTATGTGTTAGGAATGGAGGGTGCCGATGACCCCAGCGGCTCCAACGCGATGTCTGATCCGCTGATGAAATTCGTTGAATCATTCGATGTCGTCGGAATTGATCACAAACTGACACGCGTGTCGCGGGCGGCTCGCGATCCCAAGGTACGTTGGATGGTTGTGCTGGGCGTGATCGGGTTGGTGGCGCTTCGATTTCTGGTGAAATACGTATGGCGAGGGGTCGGAACTCGGGTTCGCGGACCCGGCAAAGGTCTGGTGTCTCTGTTTGCCAACGCGATTAGTGTGATTGCACCCGGATTGGGAGACTGGGTACGAAGCGTGTCTGATAGCCGGCGGTCGACACAGTTTTATCGTCAGTTGACTCAGTTGCTTTCCGACCAAGGCTTGCATCGGAAGCAATCACAGACTCATCGAGGTTTTGCTCAGGATGTAGCAGATCAATTTTCCAACCATCGCTACGGTAGAAGCATCGGCCGGATCGTGGTCGTGCTGACAGAGCACTACAACGCGATCCGTTTTGGCAATCATGTGCTCAATGATCGCACTCGCGCCAAAATCAACCGTCAGCTGAACGCAATCCAGGTCGCACTCGACGAAGTCCCTTTGATGATCTCTAAGCGTGAAGCGTCTGAAGTCTGACGAGTCACTTGTGATTTCTCAATCAATCACATGCTTCTCAAGGCACTGAATAATCGCTTGAGCTGCGACTAGCTTGCTGTCCGAAACGTCTGCCAAGATCTTGCCGGCGGCATCAAGAATTCGGATTTGTGTCTGCTGGGCTTCGATCGCGGAAGGATCATTCAGAACTACCAAGTCGCAATTTTTTCGATTCAGTTTCGCAACTGCGTTTTGGGTTCCGTTCTCGGTTTCCAGTGCGAACGCGACCGACCATTGATGTGGCTGTTTGATTTCTCCCAGCGAACCAAGGATATCGGGTGTCTCGGTCAGCTTGAGTGTTATGCTGGTGCCTTGCTTTTTCAGTTTCTGGGATGCGAGACTTTCGGGTTGGAAATCGCACGGCGCTGCGGCACCAATGACGCCATCGCATTCGGGGAACTGCTTCATCGCAGCATCCCGCATTTCCTGAGTCGTCGTGACACGGATGACGGTGGCGTCGTCCGGATAGTCAACTTGGACTGGTCCACTAATGATGACCACTTGATGTCCGCGTTCGATCGCGGCGGTGGCTAAGCACGCGCCCATTCGGCCACTTGATGCGTTGGAAAGGTATCGCACCGGATCTAGATACTGTCGCGTGGGGCCGGATGTGATCAGGATACGAGCCATGTTCACCCGGTCAATTTTTGCAGATGACTCAAAATGGTGTCCGCTTCTGCCATTCGCCCGACTCCTTTGGCGCGGCAGCTAAGCCAACCTTCGCCGGGATCGATGATCTGGACGCCGTCGTCACGCAGTTGTTTCACGTTCCGTTGCACTGCCGGCTTGTCCCACATTTCGCAGTTCATGGCGGGTGCAATCGCAACGGTTCCGGTGAAGCACAGGTAGAGCGTGCTGAGCAAATCGTCGCTGATGCCGTTGGCAGCTTTCCCGATGAAGTTGGCCGTTGCCGGAGCGACGCATAGCACGTCATGGTCTCGTGCCAGTTCGATGTGAGCCCCCAAGGGCCAGCGCGAATCGAACAAGTCGGTTGCTACATGCTTGCCAGTTAAGGCAGTAAAGGTAGCGGCGCCGACAAACTGCTGCGCCGCTGGCGTCATGATCACCTGAACTTCGTGACCCTGTTGCGCCAGTTGACTGACCAACGCAGCGGCTTTGAAGCAAGCGACTCCGCCTGTGACGGCAACGAGAATTTTGGATTGAGTTTCTGGCATGGCATTGTAGTCATCACTCTCCGAGTGATGTGCTGATCCAACATCACTCGGAGAGTGATGACTACTTACGGTTACTTACTACATAAAAACGCCCGCGTTGTCCTGAGACCTGCGGGCGGTGATCGTATCAAAGTTTGCGTGAGCAAAGCGAAGATCGGTTTACAGATCGTCCAGATTAAGTTCTGGAGTATCAGTGAAGTCGGGTGACTCGTTAACGCCAACGTTCTGGCTGGTGTCGAGATAAATCTTGTCTTGCAGGATTTCTTTAAGCACAATCGCCATCTTGTCGGTTTCGTACGTTTCAACCAACGGACGGGCTCCCTGATTCAACTGTACCATTCGCTTTTGAATCAGCGTCGACAGTTTGAATCGACCGCCAACCTTGCGGACAATTTCTTCTTCTTTCAATTCGTCATACATTCGTTTCAGTTCTCCGCTTGGTGCAATATTTTGCAGATGTCGGCAGCAGTTTGCTCGACCGATTGATTGGTTACGATGTGTTTGTAGTTCACTGATGCGTCCAGTTCTCGCTGAGCGACCTCTAGTCGACGCCGGACAATCTCTTCCGATTCAGTGCCTCGGCTTCGTAGTCGACGCTCCAGTTCTTCGCGACTTCCGGGGTGGATGAAGATAGTAATCGCCCCCGGATAGAACTCAAGGACTTTCTGGCAGCCTTCGATATCAACTTCCAAGAGTATCCAATTCCCTGCTTCTAAGCCAGATGTCACGGTCTGTTTGAGGGTCCCATACCAGAATCCACGACCGAAAACTTCGACAAATTCCAGAAACTCACCCTTGGCTCGACGTTCCTGAAATTCTTCGTCTGATATGAAAAAGTAGCTTTTTCCTTCAGTTTCGCCCGGGCGTTGGGGGCGAGTCGTTGCGGACACACTCTCGACCAGCGGTAGCTGGCAGGTCGCAAAAAGTTGTTTCAAAACAGTCGTTTTTCCCACGCCAGATGGGCCGGACAGGATGATTAGTCGACCGGTTTCTGGCGTTGTGGATTTCTCTTGATTGTCTGAGTGCTCATCCACGGGTGGCTCGCTATTCAACGTTCTGAACCATTTCTCGAATTCTCTCGATCGCCGTTTTAATCTCGACGACAAGCGTCGCGATCTTCGCGTTGTTGGCTTTGGAGCCAATCGTGTTTGTCTCGCGAAGCATTTCCTGAACGAGGAAATCCAGCTTCCGTCCGTTGCTGTCAGGGAGTTGAATGATCTCGTTGAACTGAGCGATATGACTGTCCAGTCGAACCGTTTCCTCACTGAAGTCACATCGTTCGGCGAACACACCGACCTCACGCACCACGTCGGTGGCTTCGATCGAGACGTCATATTTTTGGAGCAAATTATTGATTCGATCGGTCATCTTTTTCGCATAGTTTTCGACGACCGTGGGAGCTTGTTCCTGAATGGATCCCAGTTGTTTCTTAACGATTTCGCAGTTTGAAATCATGTCCTGCTTCATGGCTTCGCCTTCGCGAGCACGCATCTCGTTAAAATTAACGAGCGCCTTTTCCACCGCGGTTTGGACGATCGGCCACAATTGTTCGCGTTGATCGACGGAGCTGGTTTCTTCTACTACGCCAGGCAATGTAAGCAGCGATTCAAGGCTTACCGATTGACTGCTGCCCGCGATTTCCGACAACTGCAACCAGTAAGATCGCAACAGTGACTCGTTCAATTGGTAGGGTTCAGATTCACCAATCGCACGTGATTTAATTCGAATGCTGACGCTTCCTCGGCCAACATGCTTTTTGACCAGACCTTCCACCTGCGATTGGATCCCGGCATCGAGGTCCGAGTTCACATTCAATTTCAAGAAGCGGTTGTTGACCGCGCGGACCTCGACCTGAACCGATGCGGTTTCGTCTTGAACGAGAGCCTCGCCGTGGCCGGTCATGCTACGCAACATTGCGTTGTCACCAGAGAATGAAGAATATTCGGAAGCAGGGAGATCGGATCCGTGGGTCTTTTGTGCCACGCACCATGTTGACCAAGTTATCGTCTTTGGTTCGGTCGCGGCTTACTAGTTGTCCTCAGTGGACGCCGCGTCGGCCGGAGTCTCGGCTGGTTTAGCCGGAGCGTCCAAGTCAAGCTGGATATCATTGGAAGTGTCGACACTCGGTTTGTTGGAGCTGCCCGCATCGCTTGATTCGCTGGAGCTGCCCGCATCGCTTGATTCGCTGGAACTGTCCGCATCGCTGGATTCGGTGTCATCGATCTTGATATCCGTTGTCCCAGAGCCCTCGCCTGTAGATGACATTGCCGAATCCGTCTCGGCCTGACTACCACTGGTCATTGTGGCACCGGGTTTTGCTTTCTGGACGGCTCTCGGCGGTGGGTTGTACCGAGCGATTGTGACCATGCACAACGTGATCCAGACCAACGCTGTGATGACGGTAATTTTGGTAAATGCATCACCTGCCTTGGAACCAAATGCACTTTGGCCACCCATGCCGCCCAATGCTCCAGTCAATCCACCACCTTTGCCACGCTGAACAAGGATTAGCAGGATCAGAAAAATGGAAGAAAGCAGCAGCAAGACTTGCAGAAAAAACAGACCGATTTGGAGCTGTCCGATCGGCAGGATACTGGCAGGTTCGATAAGACTAATTGAATTAAACATGTTTGGTTAGCTCGACTGGCGTAGTCGCCAAAAATTTAAAATGTGTGAGGTTGCGATTCAGCAAAGCATGGTTGATTTGTGTAGCGAACAAACTGTTCGCAATTTGGCAGGCTATCAGGACGCGGGTTTTGGAACCGAGGCGTTAATGATGGCCGTGAAGCTGTCCGGTTTCAATGACGCGCCGCCGACTAGGGCACCATCAATATCGGGCTGAGACATCAGCATGGCGGCGTTGTCGGGTTTGACGCTTCCACCATATAGGATTCTAACAGTATCGGCCGTCTGTTGATTGTATCGATCGGCAAGCAGCTTGCGAAGATCGGCGTGAACCTCTTGGGCCTGTTCAGGGGAGGCAGTTTTGCCGGTGCCGATCGCCCATACGGGTTCATACGCAATGACTGTTTTCTGGACATCCGCGTCACTCAGTCCGGCAAGCGACCCATCAAACTGAGCCGTGACAACGTCCATGGTCTTGCCAGATTCTCGTTCTTCTAGCAGCTCGCCCACACAAAGGACGGGAGTCAATCCAGCTGCCAAGGCGGCTTTGACTTTCTTGTTGATCAATTCGTCCGATTCGCCGATTACGTTTCGACGCTCGCTATGTCCAAGGATGACAAACGAGCAGCCGACATCAGAAAGCATATCGGTGCTGGTTTCTCCGGTGAACGCGCCGTTGGATTCAAAGTAGACGTCTTGGGCACCCACGGCGACCTTTGAACCGGAGGCGGCAGCTGAAACGGCATCCAGATAGACATTCGACGGGCAGACCAGCACGTCAACGTTATCCGGAGTGCTCGCATCGGCTAGTCCCTTTGCCAGTGCGACAGCATCGGACCGGTTAAGGTTCATCTTCCAGTTGCCAGCGATCAGGGGTCGTCTCACAGTTTCTCCGCGCGTAAGTCGTTTGAGAAGCGAAAATCAAACCGCAGAGTGTAGCAAAAGCCTAGCATCAGCTGAACGCCAAACCGCCTGAGAGACCAGAATTGACGGAATTGACCGGTTTTTCCGGTCGCTAACGCCGGTCATCCGCTCCCAAGATCGTCAGATGATGGCTCGATCGATTCGCTCGGTGGCTGGCGAGCGACGATCAGGTGGGCGCCAAAGCTGGCCAACGCTCGGCCGGCAAGTAAATTTCCGTCTTCGTTCGTTTCCTGAGTAGCTTCCAGTTGGTCAAGCTCGTCTAGCATCGCCAAGACGATGGCAAGACCGCAAGCGGCGTTTGAAAAGCGCTGGAGGTTGGGCATCGCTGAAGACCCCGGCTGATCGCGAGCCAACAGAGCTTGAGTTGTGGCGGTTGCGTCGGCCGAGCACTCGGTTGCCAATTGTAGGATCGAAGTCTCCAGCGTGGATGCCGGTACAAGGTACGGGCTCCACTGATCCAGTTCATCACCAAGCACCATGATCCATTTTTCGTGAAATCCCATGTTACGAAGTTGCTGGCAGGCGTCGGCGGTCCATTGGGCTCCGAACTTTGAAATCGCCTGCCAGTCGCTGGGTGAATCGGGCCGGTTTTCGCACTGCTGAGCATAGCGTGCAGAAATCATTGCTGGGTCGGTTAGTTGGAACATCTCCAGCGTTAGCAGTAAGGCTTCCGTGACGATTTGGCCGACGTCTCCGGCATCGGTTGACGTGGCAGCGTATTGCAGGTGCATTGCCACCTTGTTGGCGATCCGGCATGTAGGATGAATGGTATGAATTGTGATTACTCCATCGGCCAGCAAGTCATCAAACGTTTCGTTGGTATGAACTATTTCAGTTGTCGGATCTCTTGTAGGACCGCTTCCACAACTCGATGCGTCGATTGAGGGGCCGCCAGAATGATGCACTCACATCGTGGATCGTAGAGTGTCAGCGCCGCAGGTTGGCCCGCGTTCTCAATCTCTTCTTGAACCAACTGAATCGCTCGTTCAGGAGTAAAGTTTCGCTCGAAAAATTCAGAAATCAGATAAAACTCAACATAGCTGCGCCGTAACGCGTCGACAGGGTGAGTCAGCTCGATCGTGTGAGCGTCAAGGACGATCGCGGTCGCACCGGTCGAGCGTTCCAACTGACGCAGCATCTTGTCGAGTGTCGGTTCGGAAACGTTGCCCGGCACCGTCATCTGAGGCGTCCATTCAAGCGCCGCGAGCGTTTGCCAATTGGTGACGACATCCACGCCGGTTTTCTGGCGGATTCGATTCAACAAGTTCCCCAAAGTCGCCCGAGATCCGATTTCAAGTTCACATGGGGAAGCGATATTCGACGCCGCACGACGCAAGCGAGGCGTTAGCGATTCCGTTAGCGAGTCTCTGTCAGCATCGGCCGTGGTCTGTTGTGTCAGTTGTATTGCGGCCGAAATTCGGTCAATGAATCGCTCGACTTGTTTCACCACCGACGGAACATGGTGCACCGTCAGCGACGTGCCGTTGCGTTCGAGTCGAAACGGTTGGTCTTCGGAGAACCAAGAATCTGTGGCAATCATCGCCTTGATCGAATCTACGACTCCATCCAACCCGTCGTCGCCAAGTGTTGCGATCGGGGCGAGGTCAATGATTTTTTGTTGGAGTTTGCTCGCGTTGGGACCGGTCAGCGAAACGCCTGCTTCGGTGACGGATGATGTCCAACCTGCTTCCTGAGCAATCAATTCGATTGCCTCGCGAAAATCGGTGTCGGCGATGTCAACGTTGATGTTTGGAAGCAAGCGTTTGTCGCTTGCGCCGCCGTCTCTGACCAAGGAAGCGAAGTCAACTGAGATCGGAATTCCGCTGATCACTGTAACATCGCGTAAAATTTCGATGATCGAGACATCTCGGTAGCGAAGTCCGGCACACGGCAGACCCAACTGACGTTCAATGTCGACCGGCGCCGAACGAGAAGCCTCAAAATAATATTTTGGTAAACCGAGGGTGGTATTTGCAGTGACTGAAGCGGTCGCATCCGTGATCGCGCTGATCGAGCTTCCTGAATCTTTCAGTAACGCAGAGAGCTCACTCAAGGCCGAAGTTGCTGGCGCGACGGGTTGAAGAATTTGGTCGGATGACGGTCGTGCCTTGGGCGGCGCTGGTACCGAGCCGACGGCTGCGTGCGCAGTTGCCGGATCGACAACAGCAGGCGCAACACTTGTTCCAGCACCCGAATCAGCATTGGCGGGCGGGGCGGGTAGGTCGATCGGTGGTGGCGTGGAAGATACGATGGGTCGCGTACTAGGCGTGGGGGCAGGTTCCGGGGAATCCGTTTCAGGCAGAATCGGTTCGTTTGTATCAGGATCCGTTTGCTCGCTTGGTCCGGGTTCGTTTTTGCCCGGGCCTGGCGGCGTGTTTTCCACAGTCGTTGGAGCCCTTTCGGGTTGCGACTGAACCGTTTCACTCGGATTCGAGTCCTTGACGGCAACTTCATCAATCGGAGCGGCGGGAGAGTAAGAATACCAAAAATAACTTCCGATTGCAGCTAACAAGATAATGCCTATTGCAGCGGCAGCCAACGCCAAAATTCGTCGCGTTTTCGCAGCAGCCGGATTGTCCCATGAAAGTTCGGGCTTGATCGATTCCGCAGCCGGAGGATTTGTTGACTCCAGTTGCTTGTTTCGCCGTGGTTTTTTACGAGGCTTGGGCGATTGAGGAGGAGTGGCGGGAAGCTGTGACAGTAAGTCATCAACATCTTCAAATCCGCGCGGCGATTCGCCAGAAGTCACCCCGTCGTCAGGAGGCGACGTTGCGATGGATTCATCCTGAATGACTGGGCGAGGCTTTTTGGGGACGACGACGATTGCCCGACATTTTGGGCATGGAAGTCGTTTTCCAAGCAACGACGCCTTGGTTACCTTTAACCCGGCGTGGCATGATTGGCAGTGTATCGAAAACGGTTCCACGTGAATTACTCTTCGTACAGTCGGATCGGACGCACGTACAGTCTTTCGTGAAACGCCGCGTGGGGCAATGAGCGGCACGAAAAAAGCCGCCGTTGTTCCAAACAAAAAGTGGCGGCAGCCTTAAGTTTTTCGGGCGTCAGTCTGCTCGCATTCGAAAACTGCCGGTATCTGTTGAATAATTCGACACGAACCGGAATGCGAGTGAGAAGGTTCAATTTCTTTGAGTGAAGTGTCCCACTCAAGGTTTTGGACCGCTGAATACACGCTTGAGCGGTAGTGTTTACCCGTCAGGGCCTGAGTTGATAACTCAGGCCTTGAAGACGGGGTTTAGCCCTGCCGACTAGGTTTAGTTGACCATGAAGCTTTCAAAATCCAACGATTTGAGGCTTCCTGGCTCTTCGCGTGAGAAACCTGTTTTCGACGCTTTGGTCTTGGAGCCTGATGCCTTGCTGCTAGAACCGGAACCAGACGGCTTGGTACCAGAACCAGACGGCTTGGTGCCTGAACCAGATGGCTTGGTGCCTGAACCCGACGGCTTGGTCTCTGAGTCAAACGATTCGGCATCAAAGTCATCGAAAGCGTCTTCGTCACCGAACGATGACTCTTCGAAGTCAGCGTTTTCGTCTATATCGTCCTCGCGGATTGAACGAGGTTCGTCCAAGTCCGATTCGCTGCCGGATGTGTCGAAATCATTGTCGTCTTCTTCGTCCTCGTCATCGAATTCATCGTCCACTGGTACGAAGGTCGGCTGAATGCTTTGCCCGGGAGCCTGATCCCAACTTGAACCTGAATGGTTTGAAAATGATGAATGCGGCAGGATGCTGTGGTGGCCGTATTGGCGGTGGCCTGTTTGGTATTGAGGCATTCGCGAAATCAGCATCGAGTTGTGGGCCGTATAGGGATTGTAGTAATCCGAATTGGGGCCGGGGTTTTGATGGTGATAACCTGCGCTCCAGCCTTGGCCCAGCCAGCGGAAGCCAGCTTGGAATGGTTGCCGCGAACGAAGATGCTGAGCCTCCACAGAGGTTGTCTGATTGCCGATCAAGGCAAACAACACGGCTGCAAAAATGAAATGAATTTTTTTCGGCATGTCCTTGCCCTTTTGAATTCGCAGATGCACTGGATTGAAACGAGATCCGAATCGCCAAGGCTGGCGTGGCCGATTTGGAGGCCAGAATGCTTTGGAAACCCGAATCAGAGTTGGCTACACGTGTCATCGGCCTGGCTAGGGCGGATTTTCTGCAAGAATCTGTTTGGATCGAAAGTAGCAGCAAGTCGGGTTCAGAACCTGCGGGCTGTGCAGGTTGATCCGATTTTGGCGGTGAAGCGTAACCGGCAAACTTTGCGCCATTGGTGCGATGGTCGCCTTCGGCGAGAACCAGTTCGCGCAAGCGTGGAGCACGTTTGCGCTAATTCAGTTTGGCAAACGCTTAGGTGCTCACTTGTCGCTTGCCAAGCCGTTGCCCTTGTCCAGCCCCGCTGTTATGAGTGGGGTTTGATCTCGCCTGACCGTTTTCGCTGGCAATAGTCGTTCAGTGCGGCCTTCACTTTTCCACTTAGCAGGAACAGGCCTAGCATGTTGGGTAACGCCATCGAAAGGATCAGCAAGTCGCTGAAGTCGAGTATGTTGCCAGTCGTCACGATGGAACCCAGTACCGTGAAGGTCAAAAACAAGGCTTTGTAAATGAACGAGGAAACTTCACCGAACAAGTTGGTCCAGCAGCGCTCACCGTAGTAGAACCAACTGATGATGGTTGAGTAAGCGAACAGAATGACTGCCGCGTAAAGAACGTACTTGAACCATTGCAACCCGGCATCACCGCTAACCGCCGCGACGGTTAAAGCAGCTCCCGATTTTTTGGCTCCGGACACGTATTCACCGTAGGCTGGATTGGACCACGATCCGTATTCCTTGTTCAGCAGTGCGTCCGTTTCGGTTTGAGGCACCCAGTCACCGCCAGCGATGATGATCACCAATGCGGTCATCGTGCAGATCACAACCGTGTCGATGAACGGTTCGAGCAGCGCGACGATTCCTTCGCTGACGGGCTCGTCCGTTTTGGCGGCCGAGTGAGCGATCGCAGCCGAACCCACGCCGGCCTCGTTGGAGAACACCGCTCGTTGGATTCCAACCACCATCACGCCCAAGATGGCGCCCATTCCTGCTTGCCAGTTGAATGCGTTTTCCCAAATACTGGTGAATGCCGGCATGACCATGTCGAGGTGAGTGCCAATGATGTACAGCGCCATCAGAACGTACGCGGCGCACATTAGCGGAACGATTTTCGATGCAACTTTGCCAATCGCCTTGATTCCACCAATGATCACGACACCCGCCAGCACTGCTAGGGTCAGGCCGTAGATCCACGGGTTGGTGTCAATGAACGAGAGTGCGGGGTCGCTGCGAATCGCATCCAGTGACTGACCGACCTGAAACGCATTGCCGCCACCGAACGATGCTCCGATGCAAAGAATCGCGAAGAAAACGGATAGGAATGAGCCTAATGGGCCCAGCCCGATGTCTTTTAGCCCTGCAGCAAGGTATCGCATTGGGCCGCCAGAGATGCGACCAGTTTTTGGATCGACTCGACGGTACATCTGCCCCAGCGTGCACTCAGTGAATTTGCTGCTCATGCCTAGCAGGCCGATCAGGATCATCCAAAAGGTGGCTCCAGGGCCGCCGGCTCCAATGGCGATTGCGACTCCAGCGATGTTGCCAAGCCCAACAGTTGCCGACAACGCGGAGGACAAAGCCTGAAAATGAGAAACCTCACCAACCTCGTCGGGAGAATCGTACTTCCCCATCGTCAATGCGATCGCGTGAAAGAACCCACGCACGTTAATGAACGCCATTTTGAATGTCAGGAAAATGGCTCCAATCAGCAGCCAGATAACCACGAAGGGAAGCGAAACCCCCAGCCAACCGCTAGACGTTTTGACGCCATCATCGTCGAACCTAGGCCCTGTGTAGAAGTCGAAGAAGAAGAAGTTGGATAGCGGTGTAACCAGATAGTCTCCAAACCACGCGTCGACAGGCTTAATGGCTTCGTTGACGATTTGGGTGAGGGTCTGATCGGCCGGTGCAGCGGCTTCGGTGGACGAAACCAAAGCGGCACTATCTGCTGATGCACTATCACTATCAGCTGAGGACTCTTGGGCAGCAAAGCTTCTGCTTGGTTGGAACGCAACAAACAGGCTCAGCAGAACCAACGGAACCAGTTGGGCCATTGCAGGCCGTCGCAAATCGGACAGAAATCGGGTTCGAATCAGGAAACGCATGGATTGTTTCTTTCGGGAATTCTGTTGCCGGTCGCACCAAACGGTTTCTGCGATCGGATGGGTGACTAATTAGTTGAATCTTGCCAATAGCAGGCCGGATGGAGGCGCAAATCGGCTTTATGGAACGATTGGAAACAATAACCCAATTGAGGTCAACGCAAATCCACTTTTTCCCAACGTTTAAGGCAATTTAGCAATTTTCGCAATTGTCCTTGTGAATATTGTTTTTAATGATACGGTAAAGAGCTTGAAGCGGTAGTTGGCCTGCCGCGTGCCAGATATTGGCATGAAGCGAACTGAACGATCTGAACCGAATGACCTGAGGAGGGCGACACACGATGAGCGAATCACGTCGCCTGTCCGACAGCGATCGAGAAGTTGTTGACATGCTGATGGTGCATGCGCCTCAGGAGGTTAACCAATTGGTTGAGCGTCTGGGGGTAACAGCAACCGCAGTCCGGCAGCGTTTGGGCCGTCTAATGTCAGTGGGATTTGTCGAGCGATCGACTGTTGCCAGTGGCCGAGGTCGTCCGGTTCACCAATATTCGTTGACCGAGCCTGGTCGTTTGAGTGGTGGGAACAATCTGGCGGATCTGGCGGTCGCGTTGTGGCAGCAGGTTCAGCAGATTCCTGATGCTGCGATACGGGAAGGCGTTGTTTCCGGAGCGATTGATCGATTAGTTGATAAGTACAGTTCGGAGATCAAGGGCGAATCAGCCGCGGATCGAATGGCCTCTATTTCGCAACTGTTTGGAGATCGTGACTTGCCGGTTCGATTCGAGCAGAGCGACGATGGCTTGCCGGTGATTTCGGTAGGTGGATGTCTCTATCCCGGATTGTCAGAGAGCGGAACCAAAATTTGCGAACTTGAGCAACAGGTACTCGAGCGAGTTATTGGAGACGAAGTGCAACTTTGCACTTGTCAAAGGCAAGGCGATGTATGTTGTTCGTTCCAAGCCCGTCAAGTTGAAACGGAATCGCCTGACGAAGCTACTAGCAGCACCGCTGCGTTAAAACAAACAAACTGAAAACAACAAAACACTGAACATTTTTTTCTGAACACTAAAAAATACTATGTCTGATGTACTGAAAATTGTTGACTTGCACGTATCGATTGGCGACAAGGAAATTCTCCAAGGTGTCAATCTGGAGATCAAACACGGCGAGACTCATGCCTTGATGGGGCCTAATGGCTCCGGCAAAAGCACCTTGGGTTTGGCGATCATGGGTCACCCGTCTTACGAAGCGACTTCGGGCGAGATCTTGCTTAACGGTGAGAACATCCTAGAGATGGAGCCCAACGAGCGTGCGAGGGCGGGTTTGTTCATGGCGTTCCAGCGTCCCGTTGCGATTCCGGGTGTCCGCATGGCTGATTTTCTTCGCCACGCGACGACCAATGTTCGCAACCCGGATCGGAAGGAAGGCGAGGACTTGATCCCAATGCGTGAGTTCCGCAAAGAGATCAAAGAGAACATGTCGCAGTTGAAAATGGACAGCGAGTTTGCTCGACGTTACGTCAACGATGGCTTTAGTGGCGGCGAAATGAAGCGAGCTGAAATTCTTCAGTTGGCGATGCTTCAGCCAAAGTTTGCGATCCTCGACGAAACCGATTCGGGGCTCGACGCGGACGCCGTTCGCTTGGCCAGTCAATCGATCAACGAAATCGGGCACAACAAAATGGGCCTGCTGATTATTACTCACCACGACAAGCTGCTTGAGCACAACCCGCCGAACTTCACGCACGTGATCCTTGGCGGCAAGATCGTCGAAACGGGTGGCAAAGAGCTTGCTCAAGAGCTGCACGATTCGGGTTACGAGCGTATTCGTAAACAATACCCGGAGGCCGCGAAAGCAAACGAAGAGAACGAAGCTGAAGAAGCCTTGGCGTAGCCAAGGGGGAGTGCGGAG
>CAZLYM010000041.1:0-2788 GCA_964563475.1 uncultured Pirellulaceae bacterium | reverse complement strand
ATGGCAACCGATATTACTTCCTCTGAACCAATGTCCGAAGACGAGCAGCTTCGCGCCACGGACATCAACAAGTACGACTTCAAGACCAAGACGACCGCGGTCTTCAAGGCTCGTAAAGGAATTGATGAAGAAATCGTCCGACAGATTTCGGAAATCAAAGAAGAACCGGATTGGATGCTCCAGTTCCGGCTTGAAGCGTTGGAGATCTTCAACAGCAAGCCGATGCCTGAATGGGGTGGCGATATCGATCTCGATTTTCAGGACATCTACTACTACCTGAAACCAACCAACGAACAAGGTAAAAGCTGGGACGACGTTCCCGAAGAGATCAAAGACACGTTCGAGAAACTGGGTATCCCAGAAGCCGAGCGTAAGTACCTCGCCGGTGTGAAGGCTCAATTCGAATCGGAAGTGATCTACGGTTCGCTTCAGAAAGAGCTTGCAGACAAAGGCGTGATCTTCACGGACACAGACACCGCCGTTCGCGAGCACCCTGAGCTTTTGCGTGAGTACTTTGGCAAGATCATTCCATCGGCGGACAACAAGTTCGCGGCTCTTAACAGCGCCGTTTGGTCGGGTGGATCATTCATCTACATTCCTCCGGGCGTGAAGATCGATTACCCACTTCAGGCGTACTTCCGCATCAATGAAGAAAATATGGGTCAGTTCGAACGAACGCTGATCATCGTCGACGAAGGAGCTCAGGTTCACTACGTCGAAGGCTGCACCGCTCCGATGTACACCAGTGAATCGCTGCACAGTGCGGTGGTGGAAGTCGTTGTGAAGAAGAACGCTCGCTGTCGCTACACAACCATTCAAAACTGGGCCAACAACATCTACAACTTGGTCACCAAGCGTGCCTTCGCCTATCAAGATGCGGTGATGGAGTGGGTCGATGGAAACCTTGGCAGTAAACTGACCATGAAGTACCCCGCGGTCCACATGATGGAACCGGGTGCTCGTGGCGAGATCCTGTCGATCGCGTTTTCAAGTGCGGGCCAGCATCAAGACGCTGGAGCCAAACTGGTGCATAGTGCTCCCAACACAACGGGCACGATCATCAGTAAGTCGATCTCCAAAAACGGCGGTCGAGCTGGCTATCGAGGCTTGGCTCGAATTGACAAGGGCGCGACAAATTCAAAATGTAGCGTCGTTTGTGATGCTTTGATTCTGGACCCGGAAAGTCGTAGCGATACGTATCCGTACATCGAAATCTGCGAACAAGATGTTTCGGTGGGCCACGAGGCCAGTGTTAGCCGCATCGGTGAAGAGCAATTGTTCTACTTGATGAGTCGCGGGCTTTCCGAGACCGAGGCCAGCACGATGATCGTTAACGGCTTCATCGAGCCGTTGGTGAAAGAGCTTCCAATGGAGTACGCGGTCGAAATGAATCGCTTGATCCAACTGCAAATGGAAGGCAGCGTAGGTTAAGGCGGAAATCGGAATTCGGAGGTCGGAAGTTCCCGACACCACTCTTTGAGTCTCCGAACTCCAGCCTCGGTATTTTCGCAACCGACTGATTCCCACGAAACGAACACAACACACAGGATATTCCGAATTCCGACCTCCGAATTCCGACTTTTACTATCAAGAAGCATTCAATGTCTACCGCTACCTCCAACCAATCATTCTCATTCACCGACGAAGGCTTCAACAGCCTTTTGGAAACGCTCAACGAACCTGCATGGGTTACCGATCAGCGTAAGGCTGCTTGGGCAAAGTTCAACGAACTTGCTTGGCCAAACAATCGTGAAGAAGAATGGATGCGTACCGACATCCGCTTGTTCAAACTGGACAAGTTCTCCATGAAAGCTGATTCGTCAACCGACAATCTTCCACCGACGGTTTTCAATGAAGGCGTCGACCTAGCCGGCAGTGTTGCGTCGCTGGATGGGCGCGGCAACGGTGCGGTTGAACTTGATCAGAAATGGAAAGACAAGGGCGTGATCTTCGGGACGATTGCCGACCTGCTGCCCGAACACGGTGAATTGATCCAAAAGCACTTGTTCAAACTGGTTGATCCGAACTTCGATCGTTTCTCGGCTTTGCATGCTGCGATGTGGACCGGAGGCGTGTTCCTGTACGTGCCTCGCAACGTCACGATGGATCAGCCCGTTCACGTTTCCAGTCTAATGACCGACGGTGGCAGTGATTTGCGGCACACGTTGATTGTTGTCGAAGAAGGTGCCGAAGCGACCGTGCTGGCCGAAGCGTCCAGCGACGAATCGGCTGCCGCGATGCACTGTGGTGCGATCGAGTTGTTCGTTGGCGATCGAGCCAATTTGCGATACGTGAATCTTCAGGACTGGGGCCAAAAGGTTTGGCACTTCAGCCATCAGAAAGCAAAAGTCGGCCGCGACGCAAACTTACAATGGACGGTCGGAGCCTTGGGCTCACGTCTTTCCAAAGTAAACCAATCGGTCGCTCAAGCGGGTGTCGGTTCGACCGTGCAGGTTAACGGCGTTATGTTCACTGAGGACAAACAGCACCTGTCGTATCACACGTTGCAGCATCACCAGAAGCCACACTGTGTTTCTGATTTCCTCTACAAAGCCGCGTTGCAGGATAACTCGCGTACCGTTTGGCGAGGCATGATCAAAGTCGATGTGGATGCTCAGAAGACCGACGGTTTTCAGCGCAACGACAACTTGCTGCTGTCCACGAAAGCGCGAGCCGATTCGATTCCCGGTTTGGAGATTGAGGCGGACGACGTTCGTTGTACGCACGGCAGTACCAGCGGCAAGGTCGACGAGGAGCTAGTCTTCTACGCTCAGTGCCGAGGCTACAC
>CAZLYM010000040.1:20985-22821 GCA_964563475.1 uncultured Pirellulaceae bacterium | reverse complement strand
CAAACATTAAACATGCAGCCAATGCTGCAAAACAAAGTCGAGTAGTTTTCATGGTCTCTCCTGAAGTTGTAAAGCGACGAGGCAGAAGCATCAATTTTATTGATGCAACCGCCAAACCTGTAAGTTGAACGCGTAGTAATAATCCCTTGAGCTTTAATCATCAGATCAAGGAAACAATAGGGCCAAGTCACCTGTCCCACTGGCCAGAGTGTCCTGTACTGGCGGAAATCCGCAGTGGGTACATCATAAACATTAATCATCAGTTAGGGGGACAAAAGTTGGGCACATTTCAAAAAAATGGATTATTTTAGTAAATTCGAAAATAGGGCTATTCGCCGCGATTTTGGGCAACTATCGGATAGGACGTGACAAATTGTGCGTTTTTCTGCTTACGTAAAGGATGAGGGGTTTTCCAACACTCGTCCCGCGAGTTTCCCCTTGCTATTGTGGGAAAACGGCTTGCTATACACGACCTTTAAAGAACCGGCGGGCAGTTGGCCGCTGTCGTAAAGCTGGCCTTTTGACCGAAGAAAGGGTTTCCCAAACCACCTTGAAGGGCTTCTTAGATGAGAATGCTCAGGTTGGCCGATTTCACGCACCTGTTTTGTATGTTCATGGTTCGGGGCATTGTCTGCGACAGCCGATTTCTGTTCGTTTCGCAAATGAGCTGCACCTGAAAAAAGGTACCGCGGTACGAGTGGCATGGGCTTTAGGACTGACACACGGGCTGTGAGATAAAATCTCCTCTTCAGGCGCAACGGGTTGCGACCGCATTCCTGCTTTCATTTCAAAGTTGCTCGAAATTTGAAAGACACGAAGAGCTCGCCAAAGTAGCCATCACACTCCGTGTGGTGATCGCTGTCTGCCCATCACACGGAGTGTGATGGCTACATTTTTCAAATTCGACAGCATCAGTTTTCCCAGTTTTGAGAAGGCGGCTGGTCGATAAATTGTCAGCATCCTTTGATTCCAACAGAAGTTAGGTGGGCGCACAAAAAAAACACGAATCTTTTGATTCGCGATTTCTATTCTAGGAGAGTCAGCGGGCGAGCGATCGGCTTGCCAGATCGGAATTCAATTCCGCGAAAACAATTCTTACGAGCGACGACGGTTGCAAATGCAACCGAAAGCAACAAGTCCTAGGAGCATAGATGCGATCCAAAGGCCTTTTTCGTTTATTCGATTATCCAGACTCAGTTAATAGCAACTTTTCTAAGAACCTATCCCACAACATCTGACCTTGGGACAAGCTAGCGCATAAAAAAAGCGACTTCCCAATCAGGAAGCCGCTTTCTTTCCCTGCAAGCTTCAATCCGTATTGAAGCTGAGTCGTATTGATTAAACGGTGAGGAGGAGTACGCCAGTACCCGAGGGTTCCGACGTACCCTCCAACCACCATTGACCACTTCGTCAGCTGCCTGAGTCGATGCTGGTTTGAGCGTTCGTTTCAGGCTCGCTTGATTTGTAGGCTCTGCCGAACAATGGTCAGTTTCGACAGGGCGAGTCTCATCGTTTTCTACAAGACTTAGTTCATTGAGTAGGCACTGATTCCGTGCTCGCCCAAGTCCAAGCCTCGTTCTTCTTCTTCTGGACTGACTCGCAAGCCCATGACGGCTTTCAAGATCAGGCCAACAACCAGAGCGAACACAACAGTGAAGGCACCAATGGATCCAATGCCGCACAACTGGTGCATGATCTGCTCACCACCGGCTTTGGCACCGAAGATGCCGACTGCCAAAGTGCCCCAGATTCCACATACCAAGTGGACGCTGATCGCACCCACGGGGTCATCAATCTTGATGACGCCGTCGATAATGATGACAGAGAAGTAAACCA
>CAZLYM010000040.1:15293-20885 GCA_964563475.1 uncultured Pirellulaceae bacterium | reverse complement strand
TTCTTGAACAAAATGTTCACAGTGTTCTTGGACCGTGTCAGCCCGGATTCGAGAGTTGCGAAACCCAAGTGCATAATGAAGACCAGCATTCCGGCGATCATGATCCATAGATTACTGATGACGAATCCATCCGTGGTTTCGATAGCAGAGACGGTCTCAGCGGGAGCTTCTTCTGTCTCGGGTTCAGTCGCCGCAGGTTCGGCGTCTCCAGCAGGCGTTCCTTCTGTAGCAGGAGCATCGGCTGGTGCGGTCGCTGCCGACTCAGTTGCTACGGGCGCATCCTGCGCAAAAACCGGAGCGGAGTTGAAATTTGAAATTGCGATGCATCCAAAAATCGCAAACAGCAGAACGCAAAATCTATTGCGTGAAAATGTAGTCACTTGATGTTCCTCAGTGCGTTGTAATGGTGGTTAAAATGTGGTTGAAGAACCCCGATAGGCAACTGCTGTACCAAAACTTGCAAGCCTTTGACAAAAACGCCTTTGACTTTCTTGAACCCTGTTTTCCCCTTGATTTTTCACTGCGATATTTTTTCTGTTTTTCGTCTCCGCCGCTCGATCTCCGGCTGCTCAATTCAGGGCTTGCCTAGATCACAGGCACTGTTTTTTTCCGTGTTAATATGGGCCCATCCCCTAGAAAGATGGCCAAAGCACATTCGGATTGCCTTAGATTCGCCTTAGGGAATCAGGGGCTCCTTTGTGATCTGGCGGTTGCTGTCGGCTATCATTTCGGTGCTTGCACTAAAAACGAGCAACTATTGAACCGAGGCACGAATTGGCTCATTCGGCTTGATTGGATTGGGCAAAACGTTCAGATTCTGGGATTAAACGGCCAGTTGGCCTCTGATTCCCCAACCGATACCCATTTGAACGAGACCCAATTTTCATGTCGCGACTGGCTGAACGAGTAGATCGACGGCAGGGCCCCAAGCTTGCCAACAAGAAGGCGGCTGAGTTCGCATTTAAGTCGCTGGCTGATTCGCCGATCGGAGAATGGTCGGTTGGCAGGCGAGCGGTTTTGTTTGCTGAGTGCTCGATGATTTCCTACTTGTCGATCGAGCAATGCAACATTGCGGCGGGCAAGCTGGGTTTCACAGATGGCAAGTTCTTCAACTGCGGGGCTTCTCAGGCGTATTGGTTTACCAACGAGCATGACAGCGTGGTCGTGTGTCGAGGCACCGAGCCAAACAATTGGGATGATATTCAGGTCGACGCTAACGCGGTGACGGCCGTGGCTGAAACGGTGGGTAAGGTCCATCGTGGGTTTAAGCACGAAGCGGACGAGATCTGGCCTCACATTGAAAAAGTTCTCGAGGACAACACGCTGCCACTTTGGTTTTGTGGTCATTCGCTGGGGGGAGCACTCGCGACAATCTGTGCGGCTCGATGCAAGTTGTCCTACATCCGCAGCGAACCTGAACAGGTTTTCACTTACGGGAGCCCTCGGATTGGATGTCATCGGTATGTGAATCACGTGAAGCTGGACCATTTACGCTGGGTCAACAACAACGACATCGTGACTCGGATGCCTCCGGCTTGGATGGGCTATCGGCATAGCGGTAAAGAGATGTACTTGGATCAGAACGGCTTGCTAAAAGATATTCGCGGTTGGCGGCGAATGAGCGATCGGATGCAAGGGTTTTTCAAAGGGTTAACCCGTTGGAAGATCGATTATTTGTCAGATCATTCCGCAGTGCGATACAAGGATTACATTTTCGAAAACTATCGCAAAGAAATCCCAGTGATTGCAAAGTAGGTAGAACTCGGACCAAGGTCTTTTTTTAAATTTGTTTAGCTAAATTTGTCTCGTCGGGCATCGCAAATGCGATTTTCAAACGAATACTATTTCATGCGGGTGGTTTGATGACTTTTCTGCGTATCGCATTATTTGTTGTTGCTCTTGTTGCCGTGTTCTTCCTCAGGCAGTGGTTGCCGTGGTCAAGTAGCACCGGTGACGGATCTCAAGTAGTTACTCAGCAGCCAGATGGCCAACCTGTCGGACAACCCGTTGCCGGAACCACGGCTACGCCGGCTTCAAACCCTCCGGCAAGCACCTTGCGAATTGATGGGCATCTGATCACATCGATCGACAAAATTCAAAACTTTCAGGTGGTTGATGGAGATTCGATTCGTTGGCACAGCTCAACTGGCACTGTCGACTATCGACTGGCTTCGATCGATGCGCCGGAGTTGAACCAGCCCTTTGGTCAGCGAGCGAAAAAATACTTGCAGACCATTCTTGCAGGCAAGGAGCTGACTGCCTATCAAAACGACGTGGATCGCTATGGGCGACGCGTGGCGTATCTATTCGCCACGTCTCCCAGTCGCCCCGGCGTGGCCGAAGAGATCAACGCTCGCATGGTAGCGGACGGCTATGCGTGGCATGCGATCAAGCACAGTCAAAATCCAAATTTGACTCGGCTGGAAGCGACCGCACGATCCGCTGCGATGGGCCTGTGGGAGCAGCGGAATCCAATCGCTCCGTGGGACCACCGCGACCGTGGTTCGACGGTTCCAGCGTCCGTCGCGGCAAGACCTTGATTACCTGCCGACATCAAGATCAGGCGTCGTAGTAAAGACAGAACTCGTAGGGGTGCGGTCGCAATCGCATCGCTTCGACTTCGTGTTCGCGTTTGTAGTTGATCCATGTTTTGATCACGTCCTTGGTGAACACGTCCCCTCGCAGCAGGAAGTCGTGGTCCGCTTCTAGGGATGCCAGTGCGGACTTGAGCGAATCAGGCGTTTTGGCAACGTCAGCAAGTTCTTCGGGGGGCAAGTCGTAGATGTCCTTGTCCAAGGGCGGTCCGGGGTCGACTTTGTTTTCGATTCCATCAATCGCGGCCATTAAGATCGCCGAAAATGCAAGATACGGATTCGCACACGGATCCGGACAGCGGAACTCGATGCGTTTGGTTTTGGGGGCGTTGCTGTACATCGGAATACGACAGGCAGCGGAGCGGTTTCGCTGCGAATACGCCAGATTGGTCGGTGCTTCAAAACCGGCGGTCAGGCGTTTGTAGCTGTTGGTGGTAGGATTGGTGATCGCGAGAAGCGCCGGCGCGTGTTTGAGAATTCCTCCAATCGCGTACATCGCCATCTGGCTTAGGCCCGCGTAGGCATCCCCGGCAAAAAGAGGCTTCTCGTCTTTCCAAAGTGAAAGGTGAGTGTGCATGCCTGACCCCGCGTCTCCCATGACGGGCTTGGGCATGAAGGTAACGGTTTTCCCGTTTCGGGCCGCAACGTTTTTCACGATATACTTGTAAAGCATCATCATGTCGGCGGTGGGAACCAGTTGTCCATATTTCACATCGATTTCGGCTTGGCCTGCTGCTCCGACTTCGTGGTGTTGGCATTCGGCATCGATCCCACACTCGATCATCGTCACCATCATTTCGCTTCGAAGATCCATCGTCTGGTCCATCGGAGCCGTTGGCAGATAACCCTGCTGGGTTCTCAGTTTGTGAGCAAGATTGGGCTGCTCGTCACGTCCTCGATTCCATGGAGCCTCGACGCTGTCGATGCTCACATGAGATCCAAACGCTTGCTGGTCAAAGCGAGCGTCATCGAAAATGTAGAACTCGGCCTCCGGGCCGAAGTAAGCCGTGTCTGCAATTCCGGTACGTTCTAGGTAGGTAACGGCTTTGCGAG
This sequence comes from uncultured Pirellulaceae bacterium, assembly GCA_964563475.1. GTDB lineage: Bacteria > Planctomycetota > Planctomycetia > Pirellulales > Pirellulaceae > Mariniblastus. Next base: position 17,238 of record CAZLYM010000040.1, on the reverse strand, counting down.
CGATAAAGCGTGGGTCACGGCTGTAGTTTTCACGTGTGATCGGATCCACGATGTCGCAGATCAGGCTGAGCGTCGGCAGCCGAGTGAACGGGTCGACAAAGCACGTGTCGGGCTGCGGCATCAGCAGCATGTCGCTTTCGTCCACACGCTGCCAGCCGCGGACGGAGGAGCCGTCAAAGCCCAAGCCGTTTTCGAACATGTCTTCGGTTAATACGGCCATTGGGATGGTGGTGTGTGACCACGCACCCAGAAAATTGGTGAACTTAAGGTCGATCGCCTTCACGTTTTTCTCGCGACACAACGCGAGCACTTCTTTTGGAGTCAAAGGTGGTCCTGCAGTTTTTGTTTGATTAAATAATTTTTTGGCCAGCCGATTGGGTCGGTTGAGCGTGGCTCAAGCCCGTGGCAGCGTTGCTCTGGCGTCTCTCAACCGTCCCGAGAAGGGACCGCCCTATGTAGCAATTGCCGTTCCATTTTGTGGCTTGGAAATCAGAAGGTCAACATCTTGCCTAAAACACTGCTCTGTGGGCCGTTTGGGCATCGGAACAGGAAATTTCTTTTTTCATGGCGTCACATAATTGGGCAAGGTTGATTGTTTTACAGGCAGCCTATCGCTGGAAATCGGTTCAGGTGTGATTAAATACTCAGCCGGTTCAAAGTCGCATCGGCTGGCCGCGCGAACGCTCGAAAACGGGCCGGATCGGGCTTCAGCCCTGTAAACGGTCCTTGCGCACCGTTATTATGCCACGCTGGCAGTTCTGGCAATGCCGACCTGTGGAGCAAGATTCACAGCAGGAGCGAACGGATTGTACGCTCAGTCGATTGCCAAACATTGAACAGTGTTTCATGTATGTCCAACGCGGGAGCTGCGATGGAGGACTTGCAGGGAATCACCATTGAAGTTTTGAAAGATTATTGAGGAGCGTTCGGTACCGATGAGTAAATTCAAACTGGAATACATTTGGCTTGATGGCTTCACGCCCACTCAGAGCCTTCGCAGCAAGACCAAAATCGTGAGTGACTTCAGTGGCGAACTGAAAGATTGCCCTGAATGGTGCTTTGACGGTAGCTCGACTGAGCAGGCCGAGGGTGGTTCCTCTGACTGTTTGCTCAAGCCCGTTGCCATCTTCCCGGATCCCGGTCGACTGAGTGCTTACTTGGTGATGTGTGAAGTTCTCAATCCCGATGGGACGCCACACCCGACCAACGGTCGTGCGACGATCGACGATGATGATGCTGATTTCTGGTTCGGCTTTGAGCAAGAGTATTTCTTATGGGATACAGAAACCAACCGACCACCCGGTTTCCCAGAAAACGGATACCCCGAACCTCAAGGTCCCTACTACTGCTCGGTAGGCGCCAAGAATGCTTACTGTCGTGAGCTGGTTGAAGAGCACTTGGACATGTGCTTGGAAGCGGGTATCAACGTCGAAGGAATCAACGCAGAAGTTGCTGCTGGCCAGTGGGAGTACCAAATCTTCAGCAAAGGCGCCGCCGGAGCCGGAGACCAAATCTGGGTTTCGCGTTACTTGCTAGAGCGTTGCGGTGAAAAGTATGGCTTGGCGATTGATTACCATCCGAAGCCGTTGGGTGACACCGACTGGAACGGTTCGGGTATGCACGCTAACTTCTCGAACACCACATTGCGTGAGTGTGGAGACAAGGCCGTGTACGACAAAATCTGTCAAGCTTTCGAGCCTCGGGTTAAAGAGCACATTGCTGTTTACGGTGCCGACAACGATCAACGTTTGACCGGAAAACACGAAACTCAAAAGATCGACGAGTTCAGCTACGGTGTGTCAGATCGTGGTGCCTCGATCCGAATTCCTGTTGGAACCGTGACCAACAACTGGAAGGGTTGGTTGGAGGATCGTCGTCCTGCTTCCAATGCGGATCCATACAAAGTGGCTGCTGAAATCATCAAGACAGTCAAAGGCGCTAATGT
>CAZLYM010000040.1:0-15193 GCA_964563475.1 uncultured Pirellulaceae bacterium | reverse complement strand
TGTCTAGGCCCTAGCGTCTGGTCGCTGGCAAAGCCGTGTCCAACGGCCTGTTAGGAAATTGAGCCCCGACTTAGGTCGGGGCTTTTTTTTGTGGCATTTTGGGAACACCCACGTAAAAGTGCATACAAAACGTGCCCTCTACTTCCCAATACCGTCAAATGCATTACTCATTCAGCTCAAGAATCACTCATTTCGGTGAATCGCAGGTGTCCAAGGCCCGCTTTAGGCGTATGATCATTTCAACGACAGCAACTTGGCGTTTCGCGAAAATGGCATTTCCTGAAAGCGCTGCGAAGCCTCGTTCTGCTCTGCTTTTTTGCATCTAAGGGCTCCCTTCCGTTCAAAAAGTGTTTTCTCCCGATTTGTGGATTCTGCCAATGACAATTCTAAACCGCATTGTTGAGTCGTTCGCACTGCCGATTGTTTTGGCCGCAACGTTCTCAACGGTTGGATTCGCGCAAGTCAATCCTGAAACCGGGTCTGTCCGCGACCGCATTGGGTACACGGCTTTAGCGGCTGAGTTGGGAACGGACTTGCCAGATGGTTCAAGTACCAGCGTTGCGATCGTGGAAGCTTTTAACGGGGGATCGGCGAACTACCTGCCTAGGTCGAGTACGTTTCCAGAGAAGACGATCAATGATCGAGGCCTGCCGCCCGATGGTGAAACGGCTGGTGAGTCGGGGCACGCGACAGGGTCAGCAAACAACTTTGTTGGAACAAGCAGTTCTTCCCCAGAGACTGGCACCATTGATGCTTTTTCAGCCGGTTTTTGGCTGGGCGGTGGAGCTTTGAACTTCGGCGCCAACCAAGAGCCTTTGACTCAGCCGTACCAAGTTTCAAATCACAGTTACATTTTAAGGGCGGGCTCGGGATTTGGCGCCACTGAGGCTGAGTTGCTTCTTCAGCTTTTGGATTACTACATTGATCAAAACGACAGTTTGGTCGTGGCTGGATCTTCCAATGGAATGTCAACGACCTTGCCGCTGGGGCTCGCACCGTCAATCAACGTGTTGGCAGTTGGGCGGACGGACGGAGGTCACGGCGCTGGGCCAACCACGTTCTATTTCGAAGGGCGTACGAAGGTGGACATCGTTTCACCCGGATCCACGACTAGCGCAGCGACTCCCATTGTTGCTTCGGTTGGTTCGCTTCTGGTCGATGCAGCCTCCGGTGATCCTGATGCCATCCATGTCGAGACGCTCAAGGCGACATTGATGGCGGGGGCGACCAAGGACGAGTTTTCAGCTTGGGACCGCACAACGACGCGACCGATCGATGAGCGTTTTGGTGCCGGTGAGGTCAATGTTTATCACAGCTATATGATCCAGGCGGGAGGGCAGTACGAAGGGACCTCGACATTGGGGGGCAGCGTTGTTGGTGACCATGGCTGGGACTACCGTGACTCGCTGGGATCCGAGCGTTTTTACCGATTCGAAGTCGGTGATGATGAGTACGTAAACGAATTTTCAATTGTTATGGTATGGAACGTTGACATCACTGATGTTGGTGTCGCTCCCTTCCCATTCCTTCCAAGACCCTTTGTGCCGTCTGCAAATCTGGTGAATCTGGACCTAGAGCTTTTTGATGCTGAAGGAAATGTCGTGGATGCCAGCTTGAGCACCGTCGACAACGTTGAACACATTTACCTGAAAGATCTTGCGCCTGGTGTTTACGATTTGAAGGTTTCGGGGGACGCCGATTCGGAGTTCGCGCTGGCTTGGCGATTGACTGGAGCCGCGTTGCCTGGTGATTTCAATCTGGATCAGCAAGTTGATGTGGTGGACGTTGACCACTTTTTTGGAAGCACTGGCCAAGTGGCTGAAGGTGAGCTGGCTCAATTAGACTTGGATGGAGACGGACTGGTAACGCAAGCGGATCACGATCTGCTTATTACAAGCTTCGTGCAAACAAGTGCTGGAGATTTCGGTACGACCATTGGTGACATTAATCTGGATGGGATGACGGATGTCCTTGGCGATGTCTTTACTTTAATCAGTAACATTGGCAGGGTGGGATCAGTCAGTTATGCTCACGGGGACTTGAATTGTGATGGAGTCGTTGATGTCCTTGGCGACGCATTTCGTCTGATTGGTAATTTATAGATCCGGGTGAGCTGTTTTGTTGGCGTCGGCAACTGGGATCGAAAGTGCAAGCTGACAGCAGGGTTTTTTGGGCGATGTTGAAAGCAGAAGCCACAATTCCACTGGAATGGGAACCGCCGTCGGCAAGCCTAACGCAGGCCGAGTTGAGAGAATTTCAACTACTGCCAACTCCGCTGAAAATGCTGCCGCAGTACGGCGTATTTCTGTGGTGGCCAGCCGACCCAAACCTCTGGGCTCATCCGAATGATACCGAGACGATCAGGCAGTTTGTGCCCGGGCGGCGGATTTTTCGACGAGACGTCAGTGACGAATACTCTGACCGCGAGCTGGGATTTGTGGTCTATCAGTATGGCGACGTTCAGTTTCGTGCCAAACCAATTCTGTGGCGAGAGATAGAGCCTGGCATTTTTCGCTCGGGTGATCTGGTCGAGGTCAAGTCTCGATCGGGGAAAACGCGACCTCGAATCGCTCGTATTTCCGAGATCCTTTGGGATCGGCACACGCGAAGAATCGAATACCTTCTTGATTCGCGTAGCATGCGAATTCGTCGAAAGTACCGTGCCGAGGAACTGCGTCCCGCCAAACCGCTGGGCTCGCATCTTCCGCTGCATCACATCGATAGAGCTCGTAGCGAAAACGTTTTGTAATCGCTGGTGCGGCGGGGCTGAGCTGTTCAGCCGATTCGCTTCGTTCCGCAGCAAACGCACTGATAGGGCCTGATGAATAGAATCAGCCCAAACGTTACAACGAACAGGAAGCCAAATACAAAAATTGGCAGCTTGACCGCTTGGTGAAAATCGTCTCGCCAGCATGACTTGCAACGTTTGACAACTGCACGGGTGCGGCGCTCACGGTCGATCGCTTCCGTACGAATAGGTTGTGCTTGAGACATTGATTAGAGCTCCGCTCATAGCTGACGTGGGACATAGGATTGCCGAGGCCAGAAAAGGGAGAAGAGGGAACCTTGGCCTGTAAACATTGCATTCGGGATCAGACGCGTCAAACTGCATCCACAAGAAAACGCGCAATGCAGATTAGGTGCTCGGCAATATCAATCGAACCGGAAAATGCAGCATCTTGCTTCCAGCCTGTTGCATAAAGTTTGAGCGATAAACGAGCTTGCGCGATTGTGTGTTTTGAATTCCCAGGCACGTCTGTCACTGTATGGGTTGTGCTAGAATCGCGGCTTCATGACACGGCGCGCCGTAGGGACTGAATGTGCGGGTTGGCCTGCCTGAGTAAAGACATCTCGATATACCGCTTGCCCGGGGCGCCGTGAAAATGTGATGTTGGTCCAATTCATGCCGTACAGTTGCTTTGTTGGCGACTTCAGGGTGCGACTTCGAAGAATTCGGTGGTTCACAGTCTCGTTATTGGATGTGCCTGATGTTCCTGCTGGATAAGGTTTCAAGGGGGGGAAGTGTCGCAGTGTGGCCTCGAAATCAACACCGTGTCAGGAACTGAAGGTTTATTGGATTTGAAAGTTTGGTAAACTGTGCGGTTTATCCGACCAGCCGAGTATTGCCTTCCCTTGCCAGTCAAGTCAGGACGATTGCCAGTTTGGGTTGCAGGGTCAAAACCGTGCCGTCGATTGCTGCTTTTTGTTTGACCTGGTAACGGATTTTTCAGTTTTTCAAAAAGAGTTGTTCCTTTGTTTGATCAATTTTCACCCCCTGAAACTAACTTTCTGGAGCGGCTCCGATATTGGGCGGTGGCGATTCCGGACAACATTGCGTACAGGTTTCTGGACAAAGATGAAGAAGACTTTGAATCAGTGACTTTTGCTCAGCTGGACAGGCAGGCAAAAGCTATTGCAGCGAAATTGGTTTCAATGGGCATGAGAGGCGAGCGGGCGCTGTTGATGTACCCGCCGGGCCTTGAGTTTGTCGCGGCGTTTTTCGGATGTCACTACGCGGGTGTTATCCCCGTTCCTGCGTACCCGCCGCGCCGCAATCGAAATATGACACGTATCAGTGCAATTTCCGAAGATGCTCGGGCTGCGATTGTCTTGTCGGTTCGTCCGGTAGCCAAACGTTGGCAGGGAGAGGTTCAGGATGCTCCCGGCTTGCAGCAGATCAAATGGTTAGCGACCGAAGAGATTCCGATCGACGTCGCCAACGATTGGGTCAAGCCAAAGATCTCAGCGAACGATCTTGGGTTGATTCAATATACATCGGGATCGACCGGTTCGCCCAAAGGAGTCATGCTCAGTCACAACAACCTGATTGCCAATTCTCGCATGATTACTCAGGCGTTTGAAATTGATCGCACACGATCGGGATGCAGTTGGCTGCCGCTTTACCATGACATGGGTTTGGTGGGTGGTGTTCTCAACCCGATGTACTGCGGAATGGCCGACTCAATCATGTCGCCGATCTCTTTCTTGACGCGACCGATTCGTTGGTTGCAGGCGATCTCGCGGTTCGATGTCGCAGTCAGTGGCGGTCCAAACTTTGCCTACGCTTGGTGTACGCAGAAGATTTCGGAAGAAGAATGTGAAGGCTTAGATCTCAGCCGTTGGGATCTTGCGTTCAACGGAGCCGAGCCGGTCCGGGCCGATGTCATGGATGCGTTTTCCAAAAAGTTCGCGCCGTACGGATTCCGTCCTCACGTTCATTACCCCTGCTACGGAATGGCCGAGACAACGTTGATTGTCACCGGAGGGAAGCAGGACGAACCGCCCGTTATTCGCTCGTTCAACAAGCACGATCTGGTTGAGCACCGTGTTGCCAGCGTACCTGAGGATGACCCCAACGCACGAGCGTTGGTCGGTTGTGGGCAGGTGCTTGAAGAAGAAGAGGTGTTGATTGTTCATCCGGAAACACGGCGCCCGTTGAGCGATGATCAAATTGGTGAGATCTGGATCAATAGTCCTAGTTGCGGACGCGGTTACTGGGAGCGGCCCGTTGAGACCCGCGAGACATTCGAGGCTCGCTTGAATCCGGACAATGGAAAAATATACCTTCGCTCGGGGGATCTCGGGTTCATGGATCGTGGCGAATTGTTCGTCACGGGGCGGCTGAAGGACATGATTATCGTGCGGGGCGTGAATCGCTATCCGCAAGACATTGAGGCGACGGTTGAGCAGTGCCACCCGGCGACACGGTCGGGGGGAGCCGCCGCGTTTGCGGTCACTCGTTGGGATCGCGAGCATCTGGTGATTGTCTGTGAGGTAGAGCGCGGTCCCAAATACTCCAACGACCGAGGAGGCGTTTTTGATGCGATCCGCGCCGCTGTCGCAGATGAACATGAGCTCCCGCCGGACGCCATTGTGCTGGTACGCGGCCACAGTATGCCAAAAACGTCCAGTGGAAAAGTTCAGCGTCACGCTTGCAAACGTGAATTCGAGAACAACGAATTGAACGTGATTGCTCGCTGGAGTGCTTGGGATGACGGGCAGAACGGCTCGGGGGACGCTGCCCTAGAGGGAAGTTCTACGGCGGCTTCAGCTGGAGTGGAAGTTCCTGAAGATGGCGATCTTGCGCCCGAGGTTGTCCGTGCGGTGATCCATTTTGTGAAACAAGTTGGCAAGGACAGGGCTCGAGACGTTGACATCGACACAAACATTGTGCATCTAGGGCTGGACTCGTTGGAGCGGCTGGACATTGTTCAGAGTTTGCATACCACATTTGGCGGTCACCTGCCGGATGATGTTTTGCAAGAGGTCGAAACGGTTCGCCAAGTCGCTACGGCCATCCAAACGCACGTGGGGGTTACCCCGGTCACTTCGAATTTCGACCAGTTGGATTCGGCGGCTCCCGGTTCACGCCGGAAGTCTGGGCCGATCCCTGAGTCTTATTACAAACTCGAAAAGATGCCGGAGTATTTACGTCTGCGTGGTTTGCAACAGCAGATCACGGGTGAAGGTGTTCGCAATCCTTTTTTCAGCGTCCATGAAGGCCGGGTCAACAACACGACGAAGATTGACGGTCGAGAGTTGATCTCCTACGCCAGCTACAACTATTTGGGCTTGTCTGGGACCGAGGAAGTGAATGCCAGTGCGAAGGATGCGATCGATCAGTTTGGGACGAGTGTTTCAGCCAGCCGGATTGTTTCGGGCGAGAAAACGATTCACAAGCAATTGGAAAGTGAGCTGGCGGATTTTCTGGGAGTCGAAGATGTCATCACTTTCCCCGGCGGACATGCGACCAACGAGTCTGTGATTGGTCACTTGATCGGACCTGGGGATCTGGTCATTCACGACAGTTTTGCTCACAACAGCATCATTCAAGGAGCCGAACTTTCAGGAGCGCGCCGCCGCCCGTTCGATCACAATGATTTTGAATCGCTCGACAAGATTCTTACCGAGGTTCGAAAGGACTATCGACGAGTATTGATTGCGATCGAAGGTTTATACAGTATGGACGGTGATTACCCTGAACTGCCAAAGTTTATCGAGGTCAAGAACAAGCACAAAGCTTGGCTGTACGTCGACGAAGCACATTCGATCGGCACGTTGGGGAAGACCGGACGCGGGATCGCAGAAATGCAGGGCGTTGATCGTTCGGAAGTCGAGTGCTGGATGGGGACGCTCAGTAAATCGTTTGGAAGCTGTGGCGGTTTCATCGCAGGCAATCGAAACCTTGTTGAATTTTTGCGCTACACAACGCCCGGATTTGTGTTTGCCGCCGGTATGCCACCTGCCAACGTGGGTGCGGCACTCGGGGCGCTTCGCAAGCTCAAATCAGAACCCGGTTTGGTCACGCAGCTTCAAGAGAATTCTGCTCTGTTCTTGAAGCTGGCCACCGATGCTGGGTTGGACACCGGAATCGCTCATGCGGGCACGCCGATCATTCCCATTATCACTGGCGCATCAATGAAAGCTTTGCGATTATCCGAGGCCCTATACAACAACGGCATTAACGCTCAGCCGATTCTGTACCCAGCCGTGCCCGAAAAAGAAACTCGCGTTCGAATCTTCATGACAGCATCTCACACCGAAGAACAGATCCGCAGCTCGGTTGAAATCATTGCTCAGCAATGGCAGAAAATCGTTGGAGAACGCCCGAGCAGCGTTGTCGTGTGAACTTCGGCCGTCCGCGAGCGGCCAGTACTTTCGCCGACTATGTGCTTTGCAGGAATTAAAACAACTCAACGGGAGCGTGTCGCGACTTACTATCGCGGTTCTAAAGGCTGAGGATTGCCTTACGGTCGAGTGACAACCACTGTTTGTGGATTGCCTTAAGGCTGTGTGCCGTATACCATTACAACACTATCTTTAGTGGGTTCTAACGGTGTTAATCTGCCCCATTTCAGTGATTATGCATCTCAACATTGACGATGAAAATGTATCAGCAGACCAAATTCAAAGAGAGCGTAATCGTTCGGGCGGTCGTATGCATGGCGCTATTGATTTGTGCTGGCTGCGACACGGGTTCCGACACGGATGTTTCCGAGAACCGTCTTGAGTCACTTCCGCCCACCGAGTTGTTGAAGATGGCGGCAGACGAACTTACCGAGTTCAAGTTTCTCCTGTCTGAGACCGCCGGCAAAGATTCCCTTAGCGGTTCGGCTGCGGACCTTGTTGAGATTGTTGGTGTCTTAAACGTCTCTGAATCGATAACGCAAAGTGGACAAGCTGAATTGATCACCACCGTTGAAAAACTCAAAAAGGCTTGTGATACGTTTTCCACTTCAATCGAGAGTGATGCTTCAGCCGCCAAAATGTTGAAGGCGGCTTCAGGCATAAGTAAAGATATAAAATCAGTTTCTAAATTGATTCAATAGTCCTATATATTTTCATTTTTTCTCATAGGTGAGTTATGGATAAAGTTAATAAACGGAGGTTTGCAAGCGGCTTCACGCTTGTTGAACTGTTGGTGGTGATCGCCATCATCGGAATTCTTATTGCCATGTTGTTGCCAGCTGTTCAGCAAGTCCGAGAAGCAGCCCGCCGGGCATCTTGCATGAACCAGACTCGCCAAATGGCACTCGCCGCTTTGAACTTTGAGAGCGCGAATGGGGAGCTTCCGGGTGGAACGGAGCATATCGCCAACGTGCCCAGCACCGAACCCGAAGATCTCCGGCGAACAAGTGATGCCGACAGCTTTGGCTGGGGTTGGCGAACGAAACTGCTACCGTTTATGGAGCAGGCAAATCTTTTTGATCAGCTTGATTTGAGTATTGCGGTCGCAGATGGAAACAATCCTGTTGTTGTTGAGCAGGTGGTGGATACGTTTATCTGCCCGTCTAATTTGGAACTCACAGAGGCAAGGCATCCCCTTGGTAGTATCCAAATGTCGATGGGCAGTTACCTTGCTAATGGGGGGAGCATCGAGTGGGCATTTATCCAAACTGAAGAATTCACCGATGGTATTCTGATGCGTTCACTTGATGATCGCCACAAGGGAATTAGTCTCTCAGCCATTACTGACGGTACCTCGAACACCTTCTTCTGCGGCGAAACGATTAGCTATGCCGTTGCAACAGGACGTCAATTTATTTGGGACCCAGCAATGTATGCGGCAACCAATGGCACCAATGGGTCACGGACTCTGACGCACGTTCGCACCGGGCACGGCGAAATCAATCCCGATTGGACGCGAACGGACCTTTCGAATGCCGATTTAGACGAAATTCTCAGAAATTCTTATGCAAGTAACCATCCGGGCGGTTTGGTCTATGCGTTTGTCGATGGATCAACACACTTTATCGCTGACGATATCGAGCATAACCGGCTTAAAGAAGAGGAATGGAGAAACGGTGGCACTCGTGGTACCTACCAACGCCTGTTTTCTCGTAACGATGGCCTGCCCGTAGGTGACTTTTAAATAGTACTCATTTTAAATTGTACTTGTTAGGCCTGAGTTCGATTTGCGATTGGCAATGTCGATTCAGTCTTGCCTTGGCGAAAAAAGCCGTCGGATTTCTGACGGCTTTTTATTTTTCCAATAGCAGCGTCTGCAACAAGTCTCGGCTGCCGAGCGGCTTGGTGTGGGTCAGTACTTCCCCAGCGGAGAAGCCCGCTGCCAAACCACATGTCGCCGCCAGCGCCCGAACTCGGTCGAACACGTGCTCTTTTTCCGGCGGAAACTGAGTCGCGTAGCATCGGATTGCAGCGATTTTTTTCTCTAGCACGCTGCTGATGTCGTAAACAAACTGGCACGACCCTTTGCCGCTGTAGTCCGACGTAAACATCAACGAATAGGTCACATGCCGTTGGATCGTGTGGACAGGCAGACCACCAAAGTGATCATCCCATTTACACAAACGGCTGTAAAAAATCGCGGCGTCGGTGATCTGAGCCGCTTGCCAATGGTCGGGAGATGCCATGGGCGTCTTGCCCTCTAGTCCCAGCACGATCTTCGGACGGTAACGCCGGAATTCGGTTCCGAGCGCAACCCGGGCATCGAAGGTATCGAAGAGTTTTCGGTTGGGCAGTTCAAGCACAATTCGTTTCGTCACACCCAACGCTTTCGCGGCAGCATCGGCCTCGGCGAGTCGAATCGCTGGATCAGGACAACCGGGCGTCGGTTCACCATCGGTCAAGTCGATGATCCCAACTTTCAGGCCGCTCTGAGCCAAAGCGGCAAGTGTGCCTCCGCATCCAATTTCCACATCGTCAGGGTGAGCCCCCACGGCGATGACATCAAGCTGATCAGCGTCCATTTTGGTCAAGGCTTTTGTTCCAGTTTCACAGACAGCACGCGATCATTGTTGATCTCAATCGAGTGCTCGTTCAATTTTAATTTAATGGAATCTTTGCCTCGTTCGATCAACTGAAACAAATTTCCCTCGCCCAACGCTAGTCGTTGTCCGTCACGCAGCACGATTGCCCCGGCACTGGGATCAAGTGTCTCCGGCTGTTTCAGCCAGAGTGTGGGAGCCGTTTGGTCATCAACTTCTTTATAGATAACCTGTTGCAGGTCGGGCATTGGGTCTTCGTCGCCAGCCAATTCATGGGCGTTGGGTGCAAGATCTTGAATTCGTCGGTCGAGCGTCTGCCAGTTGTATCCCTTGGCGGTGAATTCAATTCCGTCAGTCAGTATACGCCCTGTCGGCAGCGTGATGACATTTTTCGCTTCGCTCCAGTCAGCCGCAGGTGCAAGCCGAGCCGGTGACTCGGTCGGCCAGAGTGCCACGGCTCGATCAGTCGGCACGACGTACTCGGAGACCAATTGGGATCGAAACTGACTGCCTTGAGGATCAACGTGCAAAATGCTTCCGTCGGTCAACTGCATCGACCATGAGCGCCGGTTGGGCCGTCGGATGGTTTTGGCTTCCGGCGATGAGTACGATTCAATTACGTCGGCGGGCAGTGTCAGTGGCGTTTCAAAATCTTCGACGAACAAATCAATCGAGCCATCTGGTTTGATCTCCATGCGATCGCCAGCCCAAGTGTTTTTGTTTTTCAATCGCACAATCGACTTTTGATCGGTCGATTTATTCACGACCGCGACACTCGAAAGTTTCTGTGGCTTGGAAAAGCAAATGCTGTCGAACGCGTAGTCGTTATCAATTTTTCGATTTAGTTTGTGCAAGAACGGATTGCTTCGAATTCGTAGGCGAGCGATTGGCTCGTTCGAACGGACTCCCAGAAACGGACAGTCGCGTTCACCGGCTTCGACTGAAGCGATGATCTGGCCCACGCTGTTGAAAGCCTCCATGATAAAATCACGCTCGCGGTTGACGGTTGCAATGTGGATCCCAAACTCGTTCACGCCAGCGGGGATAAGTGGTTGATTGGGCACGCAAAATTCGATGATTAGCGTCCCACGAAACTTTTTGGGGCGAACGTGATCCGCGTTTTTGATCAATGTAAATACGCATCCAGAATTCTTCCCTGTGGGAGTGCCAGGATATTTAAAACCGTAACCTGAGATCCCGACATAGCCTGGCTCTTTACCACTGAGTTGCAAGCCGAGGGGTGTGAAGACGCGAGAGATGTCTGTTTTGCGAGTCAGCTCGTTTCCGAGCGGGTCGGTTTCGAGTGAGATTGTCGTCTGCTGAGGCAGGTAGAACTTGTCCTTCGATTCAAGCACAATCTCCGCCTTGATCGCTTCACGTTTCTGTGCGGATTCCGGGGGCGGCGTTTTGTCTGCTTGGCGGAGCATCAGTAGTTGATTGCGTTCCAGTTTCAAGCGGTGGCCATCGACATTACAAATGAAGCTGAACGAGCCCGCGTCACCTCGCAGGATGCGTCCGGATTTGAGTTCCAGTTCGTCAAACTCCGATACAGCGGAAGCGTCCGAGTCACTGATCTTGTCCATAATCCGATTGATTCGATACTTTGTCTCGGCATCGGCCCCTGCCTTCAATTGGAGTAACATTTTTGGAAAGCTACCGCCGATTTCCGAGGCTGATAATTGTCTCTCTGCATCTTCACGAGTACGAAATTCATCGCTCTGTAAGCGTACGAGTAGCTGATTAATTTCGGCGATCTGATTGCTGGCAGGAGTTTCGCACAGCCATAGCCTGTTGATTTCTTCGGTGGCGACCCGTCGGTTGGTGATCTGGCCATCCGATTGGACTTCTTTCCAGTTGATTGCGTCGATTGGAACATCGGCAAGAAAAACAGAACCAGAAACGAGAGTGACCTCTAGTTCGGTTGCTTGGCAGCATGGGACGATGCTGCAAGCAGCCGCAATACACGTCATGAAAAAGATCAATGTCTTCAGGCATCGATTCAACCGTCGATTGACTGGATGATAGGTGTTCATGGTTTTGACCACTGGTTAGTGTCGACGTAACGGAAGTTGCCTTGGTTTTCTTTTGCCAGTTTCGTCATGAAGTTTGTTCGAATCTGGAGTGGCCCTGAACCGAATTGAATGCAATGAATGGTTGTTTGTCGCCGGGAAAGCCGGCTGAGCATGCGGATCTGCCCGTCATTCAGTTCAGGGTAACCACCGTCGGTCATCAATACCAGAACATCGGGTTCATAAGCAATCGCTGCTGAAAGCCCACGCAAATGATCAGTCGAGCCAAATGCAGCCAGTCGTTCGATAAAACCGGGCACCATTTTTTTGTTGGCGTCGTTGGCGTCAAGCATCTGCCGTGTGCTGAGCGTCACAATTCGATCATGATAACCGACGATTTGAAACGAATGGTGTGGCTTAAGCTGAGCGATTGCTTGCGCCAGTTCAGACCTCGCCGCACCCAGCACGCCCAGCCCGCCGGCGCCCATGCTCTTGGATCGATCGATCAAAAAAACAAACGAGCGGCCGGTCATCTGCCCACTGCCGAAGACGCTGACCGATGCCGGATCGCCTTTGGGGGCTCGGTTTCGCAGTAGCCGCTGTTCTGCCTCAATTAGTTTTAGATCTTCTGGCGACAGCTCGACCGAATTGTTGGATTCTGTCGTCGACGAGGACTGAGTCATACTGGTCGCGTCAAGATTGGGAGTGTCGATCGGCGGCGGGCCGGCCAGATTCGCAATCGGATTTTTGATTTCTTGGACATTCAATTGCGGCGGTGGAGTGTCGGCTGAAGCAACCGGCGGCGGTGTGTCGAGCGGATTGGACGACTCGGCCGCCTGGCTGTCCTGTTGATCAAGGTATCGGTCTGGCTGGTCCTCGGGAGCAACCGCCAGCACAATCGACCCGCGTCGATCTGGCTCAGTCGAAAGCGACTTTGACGCTCGATTCCCCAAAAATATCAAGAATCCAAGCAGGATCGCATGCACCAGCAACGACATCCCTACTGGGCGCCATTTTTGTAGCGTCGATTCGTGTTGGTCGTGTGGGTGCTGGAGCATGATCTTATTATTCCAGATCGGGGCGTCTGTGACCAACCGAACTGATATTCAAGCAAGATTTGTTGAAAAATATGGGATCAGTTCCGTTGGGGGTTAAAATGAACGCACTCAGCAGCGACAATTGAGTATTGTAGATACAAGATGGGCAATGCATGGCTTCCTTCGGGAAAGCGGTCCTCGTCGATGGCAGGCTACGTGTTTCATGCCTGCGGCGTTGCCCAAAGCCTGAGCGGCCTGTTGCGAGCTTTTGTTCGCTCCAGCTTTCATTCGCATCAGAAGAAGCGAGTTACTTTAACGGTTGTTTTCCACATTTGATGGTAAGCATCTGAGAAGATAGAAAACAGGAAGATATCGTATGAATGATCGAGTAACTGGCGCCGGGGCGGAACTGGCAGGCGAAGACCTAAAAGCATTGAAGCAGCTGAGCGAAAGCTATCAGGTGGTACGCAAAGAGCTGTCCAAGGTAATCGTCGGGCAGGAAGAAGTGATCGAACAATTGATGATCGCTATCTTTGCTCAAGGGCACTGCCTGCTCGAAGGTGTTCCCGGTCTGGCGAAAACGCTGATGGTCAGCACGCTGGCTCAGACGCTCAACTTGGACTTCAACCGGATTCAGTTCACTCCCGACTTGATGCCCAGCGATATCGTCGGGACCGAAGTGATTCAGGAAGACAAGACAACCGGCGCCCGCGAGTTTAAATTTCTCAAGGGCCCTGTTTTCTCGAACATTATTCTGGCAGATGAGATCAACCGGACACCGCCCAAGACTCAAGCGGCGTTGCTGGAGGCGATGCAGGAAAAGCAAGTGACAATCGGTGGGCAAAAGAACTCGCTGCCGGCTCCGTTCTTCGTCTTGGCCACGCAGAACCCGATCGAGCAAGAGGGAACGTACACGCTGCCCGAGGCTCAGCAGGATCGTTTCATGTTCAAAGTGTTCGTGAAGTATCCGTCGTATGAAGAAGAGTTTCAGATTGCCGAAACGACCACTGCCACGTCAAACACCGAAGTGTCTCAGGTTCTGCAAGGGGAAGACATTTTGCGATTGCAGAAACTGGTCCGTCAGGTTCCCGTCGCATCGCATGTGATTCACTTCGCGTTGCGGCTGGTACGAGCGACTCGGGTGTTGGAAGACGATTGCCCTGAGTTTGTCAAAGAATCGATTAGTTGGGGCGCGGGTCCGCGTGGCGTTCAAAACCTTTTGCTGGGAGCCAAGGCGCGTGCGGCACTTGAGGGGCGAACCTTCGCGACGACGGATGATGTTCGAGCCGTCGCGAAACCTGTTTTGCGGCACCGAGTTATCACGAACTACAGTGCGGAATCGGCAGGTGTCACCTCGGACACGGTGATCGATCGGTTGCTGGACGAACTACCCGAGCGCACTGACGGCGATCAAGTCTCGCCTGAACTTGCCCCGGCGTTTTCGTGATGCGGTAAACCTACTGCATTGGTCATCGAGCGTCTGTGACTCCTGTGTGACCGCTTTTACGCGACTCTAACGCTACTGCAACTTTCTTTTTCATCGGGCTTTCATGGCCACAACCGATACCGCCAACGCGAAATATCTCGATCCCGCGTCGCTCGATAAGATCAAGCGATTGGACGTTAGGGCAAGGGTTGTTGTCGAAGGTTTCATTACCGGCCAGCACCGCAGCCCGTACAACGGGTTTGCGATCGAGTTCGCGGCACATCGCGAGTATTCTCCGGGCGACGACCTGCGTCACATCGATTGGAAGGTATGGTCGAAAACGGATCGGCTGTACATCAAAGAGTACGAAGAAGAAACGAACCTGAAGTGTCACCTGTTGGTCGATTGCAGCAAGTCCATGCGATATGGCGAAGCGTCGGGGTGGAGCAAGTTCGATTACGCTTCGACGGCGGCAGCCAGTTTGGGCTACATGCTTCAGCAACAGCAGGATTCAATTGGCCTAGTGCTGTTCAGCAATAAAATCGATCAGATGCTCAAACCCAGTTCGCATCCGTCTCATTTCAAAATGATGCTGCACGAATTGGAAAAGACTGAGCCTTCCGAAGTAACCGATATTGCGGAGCCATTTTTATCGCTCGGTGGAGTCATTCGGCAGCGAGGGATGGTTGTTCTGTTTTCAGATTTGTTTTTGTCACCGGACGTTTTGGCCAAGTCGCTTGACCAGTTTCGCTTGCGGCAGCACGAGGTCATTGTGTTTCAAGTGATGCACCAGGACGAGCTAGAATTCCCGTTTCAGGATAATACGCTGTTTCGTGGCATGGAGTCCGCGGCTCAGTTGCACACGGAGCCTCGTGCGTTGCGAAAATCGTACTTGGAAGCGGTCGAGCGGCATCAAACGCAGGTCAAGAAAGTTTGTGCGGCGGCCGGAGTGGATCACGTTTTGATGGATATGTCTCGTCCTTTAGGAGAAGT
>CAZLYM010000039.1:20290-22988 GCA_964563475.1 uncultured Pirellulaceae bacterium | reverse complement strand
GAGGGTTAAGGGCGGTGTCGTAAAATCTTTCCGTTGGCGGTGTCGATGAATGCTGATTCCAACCCATCTGACGTACCGCTTATTCTGTTTTCCGGCATGGGCGCTGACGCATCTGTCTTCCTGCCGCAGAAGCTCGCATTCCCGAAATTGACTATCCCCGATTGGCCAGTGCCACACGATGACGACGACTTGACGTCGTACTGCGCTCGTTTGGCAAACACTCTGGATCCCTGCCGACCGTGCATTGTCGGTGGTGCATCGTTCGGCGGCATTGTGGCGCTTGAGATGACGCGGCACCTTGATGCATTGGCGTGCCTCTTGATTGGTAGCGTTGGTGGGCCAAACCAACTTCCCAAACGCATTCGTCTGCTACGTCCATTTTCTCCGGCTTTGGACATAACACCGATCACGATGCTTCAGAAATCCGCCGCTTCGGCGGTGTTTGCCGCCGATAAAGTTGGCGCTAAACACCTTGCCGGTATCTCACGTCAATTCTCGGAAGCTGATGCTGACGTTCTGCGCTGGTCGGCGCGTCAGATTCTTTCATGGGATTCATCGTACGACGATGTTGATGTCCGCCACATTCATGGTGACCGCGACCATGTCTTCCCAATTTCTTGTGTCGATCCTGATGAAGTCGTTTTCGGTGGTGGTCACGTTATTTCAATGACGCACGGAGAGCAGGTCAACGAATTTCTGCGGAAACATATCACTCAAATCACCGTCGGCTAACGTAGTTTTACGCACGGGTAGCTTTTACGCATGGCCTTCGCGCGAGTGACGATGGCTGAAATCAGGTTTCAGAGTTTAGACCTTGCGGCGTGAGGCCCATTCCAAACCTAAACGGTATTGGCCATCCTCGTTCTTTTTCAGATAGGCAACGATGGCGGTTCGACGCTCACCTTGATATTCGACATCGATGTGAGGGCCAAGGTCGAATGATGCGTTGGGGATTACGATGCCGATCCCGCTCGGTGATTCATCGACCAACTCGACTGAAACACGCCGGCTTCCGGTCAGCCAAATGTGAGTCCCTTCCTGAAGCGCGGGGGTCCGTTCCCGCCGCCGCCGGTCTTCGAGCAACATCGAGGCATCCTCCTCGAAAAAGGGCTCTGACAAATCAGAAGTTGAAAAATTGTTACTCATAACCGATCTCTCCAAAAAGGCCGGACTGCGAATCATAAAACCCTCGCTATCGAACCGTAGCTTTTTTTTTGATGCCAGTCGGTGCGGTCTGGTCGATTTTCCTGAATTTTTCAGGCCGATTTCCTTTTTTGCCTCTCGAATGGGATGTGCCGTCGAGCCCCATTCGCTGCGATACATCGTCTAATCCGTGTCCTTTGGGCCAACGGAAAAGTGTGGATCTAGCAAAAGCTGATCTAACGTTCTACATGTTCAGGAACGTCAGCAAACTACCAGCAAGGACACCGATCACAAGACAGACGATGCCGGTAATGACAAGCTCAAACATGCCAAACTGATAATCATCCTTGAGTCGTTTCGCGGCCGAGTATTGCTCGACGGTTGAAAGTGGCGGCGGCGGCTTGGTTGAACTTTGATAAATTGAGCTGTGATCGGTTGGCTGGTCGCTCATCACGCTGGTCGCTTGCAAGTTCGAATGCGAAACTTTGCTGGAGGACCCTCCGTTGGATTCCAAATTGGGATCCGTCGCCTGATCGTCTACCTCGTGCACCGGACCGGGAGTCCACCGCTGCCGGCTATCGAACTCAACCGGGTACATGAGCGTGCTGTCATCTGCCCATGGTGCCAAGCGTTCGGATACCTCTTCCGCCTGTCGAATTCGCTGCTTGGGGTCTTTCTCCATCATGTCGCCGATCAAGTCGACAAAATCATCGCTGACTTCTTCGTTGAAGCGCCGCGGATGCCAAGGCGTTTCTTCCAAGTGACGTAGTGCTTTTGACTTGGGTGTTCCGCCAGGGAAGGGCACTTTGCCTGTCACCGCGTAGTACAACGTGCAGCCCAGCGAATAAATATCGCTAGCGCTGGTGATTTGCAGAGGAGTTTTGATTTGTTCGGGCGACAGATAATCAGCCGTGCCAACGATCTTACCGACTCGTGGATCTTTGGGATCGTTCAGGTAAAACGCCAGCCCCAGATCGGAAAGCTTGGCGATACCGTTTGGGTTAACCAAGATATTGCCTGGCTTGATATCGCGATGAATCAAGTTTCTTTCATGAGCGTGAGCTAGGCCATCGGCGGCCTGTTTGACGATGCTTGCCGCCCGTTGGACTGACAGCCGTCCGTTGGTTCGAACTAGACGCCGGAGGTCGGTTCCCTTGACGTATTCGACGACCAAGTAATGCACGTTGCCGTCTTCGCCCGCATCGTAGGCACGGACTAAGTTCGGGTGATCCAGCTTGGCTTGGGCTCGAATCTCGCGGCGAAAGTTTTCGATCGCATCGGGCGTTGTCTTATGGAGCGGCAAAACCTTCACCGCACATTCGCGACCGAGCATTTTATGGATGGCTTTGAATACCTGTCCCATGCCGCCTTGCCCGATCCAGTCGACAATGATGTAGGGCCCGAGGGTCAGCTTGCTGCGCCCCGACCGCAACTGATCCGCTTGGTAGGCTGAAATTACTTTCATTTCAACCAATTTCGATGCGAGCCGTTTGTCGCTGATTTCGTTGGGATGAGTCAGCTTGCCCCGAGGCGAATCCATCACCTTCGCAATCGC
>CAZLYM010000039.1:1930-20190 GCA_964563475.1 uncultured Pirellulaceae bacterium | reverse complement strand
ATCGAACATCATTGAGACGCGGTAATCATCAAATAATATACGAGCTGTCTTCGAGAACGAAATCGGCTTCCCGCGGAAACCAGAAAAATTGAGGCATCACAGCGCGAGCAATCGTTCTGACTGCCACAACAATCACAAAAAAACTGGATTTCCCTCGCCTGTGAGGCTCGCTGCAGTAGCATGGACACTTCGAACGCTTAGAGATTTTTTTGTTGAAGCTGGAATTTTTCTAGCCGCCACCAAGTTGGAGGCTCCGCTTGAAATTCGAGTCTCTGCTTTTTTGTGGGATGTTCAACTGACAAGAAACGCGAGTGCAGGGCAATTCCTTGCTTAAAGGGAACTTCGCTGCCATATTTTCGGTCGCCCACGATGGGACAGGAAAGGGACTCCAATTGGACGCGAATCTGATGCTTTCGACCGGTCTCTAGTTTCAGTTCCAGCAAGGAACGTTGTTGGCAGGTTCCGATCACTCGATACGTCAGCCGCGCGAGTTTCGCGTCGGCCGGAAGTTGATCGTGACTTCTGGCGACCTCCATGCGATGTCGCGCCTCATTTTTGAAAACGTGGTGCTCAAGCGTCCCGGCTTGATCGGGTAGTGGATCAGCGACGATCGCCCAATATGTTTTTTCCACGCTGCGGCGGCGAAACTGATCGGTCAAACGCGATGCGGCTTTGGACGTCCGAGCGAGCACAATGACTCCGGTGACAAACGCGTCCAAGCGGCTGACAACTCCCACGTAAACGTTGCCTGGCTTGTTATACTTAACTCGCAGGTAATCCTTCGCCAATGAAACTAGGCTGGGCTGCCCCGCTTCGGCTCCCATCGTTGCCAGCGGCGCAGCTTTATCGATGACCAGCAAGTGGTTATCTTCATAGAGGATTTTCAGCGCGTTCGACATCCACTCCACCGTAGCAGAAACGTTTTCGATGACCAGTCAGCAAACGACTCTTTTGATTCTCGCCAGCCAATCGCCTCGTCGGCAACAACTGCTGCGAGACGCTGGTTGGCAGTTCACCGTTGATCCACCGGATGACTCGGTTGAGCAAGGAATCGATGAAGCACTTTCGCCTGAGCAATTTGTGGTGGCGGCCGCGTTGGCGAAAGCAACCGCCATTGTGCCTAGGCACCATACTGGAATCGTGGTGGCGGCTGACACGGTTGCCGATTGTGACGGAGAAATTCTGGGGAAACCGACCGATCGAGCCGACGCCGGTAGAATGCTGACGACAATGAGCAATCGCCAACATCGCGTCCTGACAGGCGTTTGCTTGTGGGATTGCGAGTCCGGGAGGCATTCGACTTATCTAGAAAAGACAACTTTGAAGATGGACGAGTTTCCATCCGATCAGCTGGGGGCTTATCTTGATTCGGGACAATGGCAGGGCAAGGCAGGGGCCTTTGGCTACCAAGATGGGCTTGGTTGGATTCACATTGTGGACGGATTAGCTTCCAATGTCGTTGGCCTGCCCGTGGAACGACTTGGCGATTGGATTGATGATCTACATCGGTAGAGTAAGTGGTGTAAAATTAAAGGCCGATAGGTAGACGGAGAGTTTTAAAAGCTGTGTAATCCATTTGTCATTTGTTATTTATCAATCGTCATTTGTCATTTTTTGCATGTAACAGTTTATGCTGGGAATTGATCCGTGAATTAAAACGGTGTGTGCTGTGCGAAGGTCTCTTGCCCCCGCACTCCAAAAACCTCACACCGAAAACCGAAAACCTCACAACAAAAAACTTCATTCGAGTCACAAGCATGAAACCATTGACCTATCCATCCGTTGTTATCCTGCTTTTCTTAGCAGCGACTTCGTCGACCTGTTCCTTCGCTGATGACGGCGATCCCGTCGCGATTCGCAGTTGGCCCGACGGCGGCGTCACGATCGAGACGATGTGGAATCTGCATGTTGGTAGCGGTTTGACCGAAACCACCAAGAAGCAGCTTCCACACCCGCTTAGCTATGACGTCGATCAATTGAAACCTGACGAATTCGCAACCGTTCGTAGGCTGCCCAACGAGCCACTCAAGGTTCTGATGAATAAGCAATTCGACGCCAAAACAGGGAAAGCCAACGACGTGGTTGTTTCAAAAAACCATCCCCAAAAAAATGAAAGCGATCCTAACCACGATCACTATGCTGCCAATTTCAGTGTTGACGGCGTCGAAGTGACCCTGCTTAACCATTTGCCTCCTGAACAGGTAATGAAAGAATTAGCCACACCAGACGATAACGCCCCCAAAAAAACAAATCGTCGGTTGCCGTTCGGCATTGCGTTCGATATCGAAATCGACATTGATGTCATTGTTGCAAACGACGACTCTTACGACGAAACCGTTCTCCGTAAAATCGCATCGCAACTCAAGCCGCGAATTTTGGTCGTCAATCGTTCGCTTAAAAAAATCGGCGATCAAGACGTCGCAGAAATTCCACATAACACCTTGGCGGTGTGCTCGGCAAAAGATTCTAACACCGCAGGCACTCGATTCGTTTCACTGACGGACAAACCTTACGCGCTGTCAGCAGAACTAACAAAACTGTTTGAGAAAAAAGAAACCGCCTGCAAAAATTCGCGAGAAACCTTCGCCAAGCTCTCGGTTGAGCAGATGAACTTCCGTCCTCCCAATGGCACGCATACGCCTCGATGGAATTCGGAACACATGATGGGCCGAGAATTTCTGTTCTTCTCCCAGATATACCACGCGATCGATCCGAATATTCCCGTGATGGACTTAAACCCACGCCAGAATCCCGACGATTACGAAATGGCTCATCCTGATTGGACCGGAGAAGAAGAAGCACGCCAGACAGCCCGAGTCGAAGAGTTCACCCGACGTTTTGCGTATCTGCTTGATGGAGTCGATCTAAACCGAAAGGCGAAGGGCAGCAAATTCTGGACTCCGCGAGCGTTGCTCAAGCAGATGGAACGTCACTACAACCAGCACACTGCAAACGTCCGAAAGAAAATGCAACTGGACGAATGGCCAAACCCGTAGCGACATCACGCACCGACATTGTGTAAACTGTTGTGACCGATCGACCAGACATTTAAAGGCGAGTCCCTTCAGCGAACATTATGCACAGCATCTTTATCGAAAAACCGTACCAGTTTGTTCCTCCGTTTAAGGTACGGTGGCCGCAAAAACTGTTCGCCACGCTAGGGCTTTACCAGCGCACGCTACGTCGACGCGAAGGCGTTTTTACGTGCGAAATCCGGAACTCCGATCGGCTGTCTAAATCTATTTCAGCCGGACACGGTGTGCTGGTCACACCCAACCACCCACGACTGGCCGATCCGATCTCGACATACAACTTGATTGCTGAAGTCAGCAGTCCGTTTTACACGATGGCCAGTTGGCATTTGTTCAACCAAGGAGCCTTCGCAAAATTCATGCTTCGGGTGACGGGCGCGTTCAGTGTCAACCGTGAAGGAATGGATCGAACCGCAATCGATTTCGCGATCAATGTGTTGAAAACGGGCGAACGTCCGCTGGTTATTTTCCCGGAAGGCACCACCAGTCGCACCAACGATCGGCTGATGGCATTCATGGATGGCCCAGCCTTTATCGCTCGCACCGCCGCCAAACGCCGAGCCAAAGAAGAGCTTGGCAGTGGAAAAGTCGTCGTGCATCCCATCGCCATCAAGTACGTCTTCCAAGGCGATATCGAAGCACGGGCCGACCACGTGTTGTCACAGATTGAAAAACGACTCAGTTGGTCTTCGCAACGCGACATGCCTTTGATCGATCGAATCATAAAAGTCGGCGACGCGCTGTTGAGTATCAAGGAACTGGAATACAAATGCCCAGTTCCCGAAGGAGCAACTCATCGCGAGCGACAAAACAACATGGTGAATCACCTGATGAACCCGCTGGAGGAGGAATGGCTTGGCGGTCCACAGGAAGGTGGAATTCAAATGCGAGTCAAAAACTTGCGAGTCAAGATTTTCCCTGACATGACAACCGACACGCTTTCAGTATCCGAACGTAAGCGACGATGGGAACAACTAGACCGAACCTATCTGGCGCAGCAGGTGGATTGTTATCCCGAACAGTACCTGACCGAGCGACCGACAGTAGATCGAATCCTAGAGACCATCGAAAAGTTCGAAGAGGATTTTCTGGGAACCTATCCGTTGCATGGCGACTTACACGCCGTCATCGATGTAGGCGAGGCGATTGAGGTTCCGACTCGACGCGAAAAAGGAGGCGAGGGTGAACCCTTGATGAATCAAATTCGGGATTCGATCGAGGTGATGCTTGAGGGATTGGCCGACGAGTCAAAAATGTATGTACCGCCAACGGAAAAATAGCGAACGTGCTCAGGTGCCCAACTCCTTAGAAGCAGCCTTGGGCGCCATCAACTCGCGTCGCTTTCACGGTCGATGAGGTTGTATTCCTTGTAGTTGAACAGCACCTTCACCAGCGATCCCAGCACCAAGATTAATAGAATCGCCGCTGGAAAACCGCCCAAGGTCGAGATGATTTTGATTCCCTCGATATCGGCAAACGTAATCATCACCCACGCCACCAAGCCAACGGTTGCGCCCCATGCGATCTTCACCGCCAGCCCACCTTCGGAGTTTTCGGGCGTGATCCCTGACGAACTGATGGCCGCCATCGCTGTCGTGTTCGAATCAGCGGAGGTCACAAAACAGATGAACGAACTGGCGACATAAAAAATCACCAACCCGATAGTCAGCGGAAGATATCCAAAGAGCGCATAGGCAACTCGTTCCGGGTAGGTTTTCCCGGCCGCGTCAGGTTCCAGCAGGGCTGCAAACCCCGCTTCGGATTCCATCTCCAGAAACAGAGAAGATCCGCTGAAGATCGCCATCCATGCGGCCCCGAACAATGCCGGCAGGAGAAAATTGACCAGCATGAACTCACGAACCGTTCGACCGTAAGCAATCTGTCCCAAAAAACATGCCGTGATCGGCGTCCACGCCATCCACACAGCCCAATAGAAAATCGTCCATTGGGTCGCCCACGCCGCGACTGGATTACCATCAGCATCAAGCTCCGGCGCTGCAAGAAAATCAGAAAACGTGAACAGGTTGACTGAAAAGAAATTCAACAGAAAGCTGGAAAATGTCTCGAACCCGAAACTGAAAATAAACGCCGTCGGCCCGAAGATCAGGACAAAAACCGCTAATGCCATCAAGGCATAGGTGTTGATCGACGAGAGAATTCGAATTCCTTTCATTAACCCCGTCGCGCTGGAAACAATGAACGTGGCGATGATCACCACGGCGATGGCCCCCCGCACGACAGCCGATTTACTATCCACGTCCGGAATGAGTTGATGCAGCCCGTCAGCCAGCACGAGAATCCCGCTCCCCAACGAGGCGGCCATGCCCGCCACCAGCGAATAAAGGCAGATCGCGTCGATCAGGTTTCCGCTTTTCTGAGCGAGCCGATCGCCAATCAACGGTGCGATGGGTGACCCTAGGCTGTAGGGTTTCCGCATGTTGTAGTAGGTGAATGCGAACATCAGTGACGCCACTGCATAAATCGCATACGGAGTAAACGTCCAGTGCAGGTACACCGCTTCCATTGCAAACCGGGACGCCGCCGCGCCGCCGGGCTCCAGTTGCTTGCTGGCAGGTGGTGACACCAAGTGCATGATGGGTTCGGATGTCGACCACAGCAGAATTCCAACAGCGATCGTCGTGCAAACAGTGATCGCAAACCAATTCCACATTTTCAGCAATGGCTTGGCATCTTTTCCTCCTAGGCGAACGCTGCCAAACGGAGAAAAGCAAACCACCACGCACAAAATCAAACAGGCCGCTCCAACGGACAGAAAGAGAAAACCGAAGTGGTTTAACACCCATCGATTGGCGGCATTGGTCACCGAAGAAAACCACTGCTGATTCGTAAAATTCAATACGACAGCAGCGATCAACAGTAGAAACGGGGGCCAGAAAACGACGTGATTAAGTTTCGACGCCGACCTAGCGGGCCCACTTTTTAAATCACTGCTTGCCGCTTCCCCAGATTTTGGTTGGTTCATCCAAATGCCTTCGCCGCTGAACTTTGATCAATGCGTAGTTGCTCGATCAAGTCAGTTATGAACCAGAGGCTCACTTTCGGCTACCAGCCAGAGGAGTCAAATCCACAAAAAAATTGTGATCTTTGTGCTCCAATGGTCAGACAAACGACAGCCCGCACACGCCGCACTATTTTCCCAGCTTCTCAAGTCGATCCAGCAGCGCTTCGTTGTAGGCGACCAAATCTTGCTGTTCTACGGGAAAACCCAAGCCGGACAATGAACTTTGATTTTCAGAAATCGCACTTGAAATCCGTCCCATCAGCTGAAGCTGCCTTGGGCTGAGCAGCTTGGCTGCTTTGGATTGGCCGCCGTTAAACCGAGACGACGCCAACACATTCAGCTTGACGGCTTGCAGTTCGTTCAAAGGCAGGTAGGCCAGAGCCGTGTTTCTCAGATGGTATTTCTGCTCTGATTTGCGAACTTGCCGCGTCTGCAGAGACGGCTTCCATTGGATGACGTTCGAAATCCCAGCTTGCTTGGCGATTTTTAATTGATCGTCATCGTAAGTGTAAACGGCGGAAGTGCAACGCATGCGACGCGCACTGGTCAACAAACGTTGATAGTCAATCACCGCCGGATCATAGGTGACATGCACCACTTCGTGATGACCTGCCCAAGCAGATCGCGTCGAGTAAACGCCGTCCAAGGAGCCCAACTGGGCTTCACCCGTCCAGTATCACGACATTGCAAAAGTGGCACGTCGTAGTTTGCTTTGCCAACTGTGCGACACGGTTTTCAGAAAATCTGGAACTTCGCGTTTGGCGGCCTTGAGACTAGCGGTCATACGCGCTGCCAAGCCTGAGATACTCCAGACACCAGCTTTCCTCGGGATCACGTCCTTCCCATCCTTGTTGAGAAATCTCACAACCGGATTGTTCCACGAGGGCTCGCCAAACGATTTCAAGAGCGCTGCGTCTTCTGACTTGTTATTGTAAACGACGACCGGAATGAAATGATCTTCGATCGCTTCGACCATCAATGGCTGTGACAACGGACCGTTGCCAAAATTCTTGCACGTTCCTCAGCCAGGGACTTCTTGGAAGAGTACCAGAATCGGTTTACCCGTTTCGGCTGACTTTGCCTTGGCGGCGTCTAGGTCGCGCCCCCAAGCCACGTTGCCAAGTTCTTCCGCTTGATTGCGAACCCGAGCACGTGGCTTAGCCTGACCGTCGGTTTCACCGAACGATGCATACTGATCGCCCACTTGATATTGCGACATGCAAGATGCCAAAAAAAGCGTCGCCCCAGCGAAGCAAAGAACCAATTTCATCAAGTCACTCCTGAACGGTGTCTGCTGAACGTTATTCGTATATATATACGGCCGAATAGGGAAATGTAGTCCGAAACGGCGACCAATCTCATGAAAATCCGGCGACATGGCCGTTTTATCAGATCACAAACAAAATCAGTGTGAATCGACACACGTTCTGCTCACGAACATCCGGGGTTCACGCGACCGTACAATGGCTTGACGCTTTTAGACGCCCCAACCTTTCTGCGCGACCAGTCGGAGGATTGGTTTCTCGGGAATGTTGCGATCCACGGTCGCTCAAATCGCACATAATCGCTAGCACTGTCAAAAAGTTGCCCGAGCGAGTGTCGTCGAACGGCTGCATCGTTCTGTGCCGCGAATCCAAATACTTCGGCGACTGCCCGACAATTTACGGAGTTCAAAGCCTAAAAAACGAAAACGCTGCGTCGGGTGACAGCACGACCGGGCTCTAGGGCGGCACTCATATTGGTTCATAAAGCAGCGGCTAATAAAACAGGCCCGATTCGCATTGACTCAAAATTCGATTCGGAACAGATTATGCGGCTGCAAGGAACGCAACATTGATTCATTAATTGGCTCGCGAACGATCGCGAGGAAACCTCGATCCGAAGGTGCAAGGATGCTCACGTTGAATCGAAATCGTCAAAACTTGAACGCCCCAACTATTCCCAATCGTCGAACCGTGCTTTTTCGAAGCATGGCCTTGGCGGTGTTCTGCGGCATGGCTTCCACAGCGCCACTGGCGTTGGGGCAGGGCTCTGATTCCGGCTATCGGAATCCCTCCTTTGATCAAGCACCGTCATATCAGCCACCGGCACGTCAAGCACCGTCATATCAACCACCCTCGCGTGAACCATCCATTTTGGTCCACGATGAGCGTCCGGCTCAAGCGACCGTGCCTTCGAATCAACTCGGAGTGATCCAACCTCTCCGACCGCAGATCAGTAGCCCGCCGGCGACATCAAGTCTTCAGCCGCAGGTTTCATCGGCAGGATTCGAAATCCCTCGCAATCCGACTCGCGAGGATTTCACCAACCCGAACACTGACAACAACGTCATTCGCGCCAGCTTATCTGACGGATCGTCAGCGGTCGGCACCTACGCTCACGAGTCCCAAGAACCAGCCGACCAATTCGCGGAACCGCAACCTCCATCCGCTCCGATACGATCGTTTGGTGGAACATCCAGCCCAGACCGATTCGCTCAGCCGCCACAGCCGGATCACGAACCATCTCCGATTGCTCACAATGATCTTCGTTCTTCAAATACTGCACTAGGTTCAAACACTACACCAAGCTCATATGGCGCAACAACAAATGAATTTGGCCCACGTGTAGAACCCAAGGTCGATTCCATCACTGCGTCGCAACGTTTTGTCGACACCCGACCGGCTCCTCCAGCAGCGATGCCGGACACGTCGACCGAGCGATTCAACCCGCAACTCTTTTCGCCAAACCAGACTCCAGCTTCACCAGCTGTAAGGGCTCAACCTGTCCGTCCGTTCGCATCGGAACCGAACCCGACGGTCGACCATCAAGTTGCCGCAACCAGCTTCGCACAAGCGATTGTTGATCGGCCTGTCGGCAGGCGAAACTCAGCCGGAGGCGAAAATTTGACCGGGAGCAAAGACCTAGCGCAGCAGATCGTCGACCGCTATTCCATGGACAATGCACCGCAACCGCTGCCGGGCGAACCGACAACGCTAACAGAGATGCTTCAGCAACCGATCCCCCAGCAGCACCGACCGGCAATGGTCAATCAGTATTGGGAAACGTGGTTTGATTGGGCCAGCATGCAAAACGCGATCGCCTACCAAGAATGGTTAGCCACCGTTCCCAGCGCTTCGGCTCAGGGAGAACAAGGTCTGTTGGACGCCGCCAAATCGGCTGCTGAAAACCAAGTCTTGGCCGCCAAGATCCAACTAGGAAAATCACAAGCCAAACTGGTTCGATTCATGCCGACTCGACGATCGAACATCGTTCCACTGCCAAGCGATTCGCCCTTGGTCGAGCGTTATGAAACTCATTACGAAATCTATAAGGCTCGCAACTTATTGCCCGCCAAACTGATCGGCATCGATCAGATGCTGCCCCAAACATTGACCTTAATCAACAATCGAGCGGCGACGGTTCAAAAATCGCAGGCAGCGATCAAGCAGAACCAAGATGGTTACTCAAGAAAACGAGTTCCTCTGGCATCTGTACTCGAGGCCGCTCGGGTCTGGCGATCAGCGGAGCAGGACCTGTTGGCTTCGGTGACCAGCTACAATCAAGCCATTACCGACTACGCCTTCAACATTACGCGTCGGCACACGACTCCCGAACAAACCGTGGCCATGCTGATCGGCACGCCCAAGGCAAAATCCAACTCAACATCAAACGTGTCGCGCACTGCTGGCTCATCTTTTGGAAATCGCAATGGCGGTCCCAACAACGGTAGCCCCAACAACGGCAGTCAATCAAGGAACCTGACAGCGGCATCGTTTGGCCAACCAGCCAGTGATCGAAACGCAGCGACTCAAGATAACGTTGCTCAATCGTCTACCGATTCCACGGTCGGCCCCAACGAGACCCTTGCACCGACAAACCGACCACCATGGACCGGCGGAACCTCGAACAACTCGCGCCCATCGGTCGCTTCCTCCTCTGGCCGTCCCGGCATAGGCCGATCAACTGCGGACGGTCGACCTTCGCTGGGGACAACGTCTCGCGGTTCATTCGGTGGCGCGTCCTCAAGATCCGGCGCGACGTCATCGCCTCCGGCTTCATCGGCCTCATTTGGAACCCCGTCCACGCGACCCGGCTCGCAGCCTCCCGCAAGATCCAATCCCCCAACGAGAAGTTTCAATGGGGGCTCGGGGTTCGGTGGCTCAGGGTTCGGTAGCCGGTCAAGCTCAACCGGCTCCAATGCACTTGGCACATCTGGCAACGCCGCAGCGTCGTCGGCAACCTCAGCTACTTCGGCTGCTTCAACAACACCTGCCGCACCCGCCAAGCCAAAACGCAAGCCATTCCCGCTACCCAAACGCCGCGACCCATCAAACAACGGCTTTGGCGGATTTTAGGCTCTCGGATATTGTGCAGTGCAGAAGCACTAACCGTTGGCTCAAACGATACTCGGGTAGGTTATACTGTGTCACTTGCCTGCCAAGGATTCTCCCAGCCGTAAATTGCCCGATTCAACGTCCGCTCGCTCGTGGATGATCAATCAGGAATCATTTCCATTAGGTAATTTATTTGTCCGCAGGCCATAGCTGGATGTTTTTGCCTAGGATACCGCTTTGAACCGTTTCATTTCGACCACTTCTTCAGGTTCTTTCCGCAATACGCTCTTTGCGTTTTTTGTTTTCTTAACGCCGGCGATGGTGCTGCCCAGCAACGTCGTGGCGCAGGGAAAAAACATTCCTAAAACGTTCGCGCCTGATCGCAAAGAGGTTTACAAGACGATCGGCGACGTGTCTCTGAAGGTGCACATCTTTGAACCGGATGGTCATCAGGCAACCGCCAAGGCTCCAGCAATCGTCTTGTTTTTTGGTGGTGGCTGGAACGGTGGATCCCCCAAGCAGTTTTACGAACAAGCAACCCGTTTCGCCAGCTTGGGAATGGTGGCTCTGGCAGCCGAGTACCGCATTCGCAAGAATCACAAGACGACTCCGTTTGAATGCGTAACCGATGGAAAATCTGCCATCCGCTGGGTTCGCGAACATGCTGGGGAACTTGGCGTGGATCCTGAACGGATCGTTGCAGGGGGCGGATCCGCGGGCGGCCATGTCGCTTGTTGCAGCGGCATCATCGAAGGTTACGAGCAAGAAGGCGAGGATCACAGCATTTCGTCAGTCCCCAACGCCATGATTTTATTCAATCCGGTCTTGGACACGACCAAGAAAGGCTTTGGGGCGAAGAGGTTCAAGAAAGCACAACAGACAAGTCTTTCTCCTTGCCATCATGTTCGCTCAGATCTTCCACCCACGTTGGTAATGCATGGCACAGCAGACACAACCGTGCCGTTTGAGAATGCGACTCGTTTCACAAAGCTAATGCAGGACGCCGGGAACCGTTGCCAGTTGGAGTCGTTCAAAGGAGCAAAGCACGGTTTTTTTAACGGGAAATTAGCCAAGCCCAAAGCGAAAAACTTTGACCACTATCACAAATGCATGGAAGCCAGCATCGAGTTTTTAAAGTCGTTGCAATTTCTGGACGACTGATTCCGATGCCCCATTACTTCTGGCCGGTTTCTTTGTTGTGCTTCAGCTTCCTGTAGTCTTTTTCTCGCCATGGAATTGTGCGATCAAAGAGCGTTGCGTACCGTCGGTATTTGTTGTAACTGACGGCATATTGTTTCCATAAAGCCAACTCGTGATCATACCGCCGACGCATCTCGGCCAGCTTGTCGACGTGTTTTGGGTTGGTGGCTTCGTTCTTTAGTTCCAGTGGATCTTCTGAAAGCTGGAACAGTTCCTCGACCGGTTCCATCGTTTCATCACCGTACCACCACCAAGTGTATTTCCAGTCGGCCGTCAGGCAGGTCAGACTGTGAGTCCCAATCGCCCCGAAAACATTCATGAAAGCCATCTGCTCGCGCCAGTGATCCGCTGGGCCTTTCTCAAGTAGCGGTAGCAAGCTGAGGCCGTCAACATTCTCGGGAACCGGTAATCCGGCCAGCCGCAGAATGGTCGGAGCCATATCAATGTTGCCCGTCAATTCGGTTCGACGCTCGGCACGCGACTGCCCGTCCGTGCGAGGATCGTAAATGATCAACGGAGCCCGCGAGGATTCCTCCATGGGCAGAACTTTCGATCCGTATCCGTGAGCCCCACAGATGTAACCGTTGTCGCTGGTGAAAATGATGACGGTGTTCTCGGCGATCCCCTGAGCTTCCAGTTCGGCTCGGATCATTCCAATCGAAACGTCAACCGCGTAAACCAACTGAAAGTACTTGGCCATCACTTGGTCATAGTTGGAATCGTAGTCCCACTCCGTAAACCGAGGATACTGCCGCCCAGTTTTGCTTTGAGGCGACAAATGTTCTCCAGCCAAGCGACCAAAATTAGCTGGCTTGGTGAATGTCTTGCCTTCGTAGACGTGGTCGAATTTGGGGTCTGGTGAAACCGGCCGATGGGGTGCTTTGTAACTGATCGACAAACAGAACGGGCGATCTTTCTTAACCGCATCTCGGATCACGTCTCGACCGAAAGCACCGTAGGACAAACTGCTGTGAGGAAACTCGTCGGCATACTTCTTCATCGAAGCATTTTTTCTGGTCTCGAAAAACGTCTGGCTGGGACCACCGCCCCAGTAATCGAAATCGTCTTCGCACAATCCTTTACCCGTCACTTTTAGGCCGAATTTTCCAGCGAACGCCGTCAGATAGCCAGCCTGTCGCAACAAGACAGGATAACTCTTGTTCCAGACTTCCGGTCGCATATCGCCATGCGAGAAATTTGTCCCGGTTTTGTACTCGTACATCCCGGTGAACACACTCGCTCGACTGGCCATGCAGATCGAAGTCGTGTTGTAGTGTTTGTCAAAGATCACACCGTCTCGCCCTAGCTGATCCATGTTGGGCGTTTTGACTTCCGGATTGCCGTAGCATCCAACCGAAGCAATGTTCTGATCATCCGTAAACAAAAAGATAATATTCGGCTTCTTTTCATCAGCACTGGCCGCAGAACAGATGGCTCCCAAGATGACTGTCAGCAACAACCAGATTTCAAGCGTTCGTGTCTTCATTTTGTTCTTTCAGGAGATTCAATTTCTCAGCAACGGTCATACTTCATCATCAGATGTCAGCTCAACACTGAACTGCGGCACGACACGGCACACTCAACGCCGTAATTCTAACTGATCATCGACCGCTTTTCGACAGTCGGGAGCAGCGTATCACCAAACTACGCCGGGAGAGGCCGGCTATCACGCTCAAACCCGGCGAACTTTGGTCAACTGCTTGTCCAGTCGATTCGGCGAGACCTTGATCACGGTGCCCAGTTTCTGCGCGAATAGAGACACGCGGAGCTCTTCAATCATCCAGCGAAGCGTTTCCAATTCCGGGTCAACGATCGCTTGAGCATCCTGCGCGGACTTGAGCGTTTCATATTGCTGCCAGTAATGATCCAACTGAGCCATCGCGTCATCCTCTTTTTCGCGAGGCGTCGAGGAACGCTTTTCCATGCGGTAAGCGATCGCCTGAAGGTAGCGCGGGTACTGCTCCAACCATTGCCATGGCGTGGCAGCAAGAAACTGGTTGGTTGCCAAATGCTCCAGCTGCCGGTTCACGTCAACGCGAGTTCTTTCGAAACGATTCGGGCAGTCTTCAATCGCCAGCTTTGCCTCGAATGCCGCAGTAGAAATTTTCGGTAACCACTTGGCGATTGACTGAGCCGCAATCGAAATACGCTCGATCGCGTTCGATTGCGTCGCGTCAAACTGCTCCCGATCTCGAGGGATCTTCTGGCGATCGACAAATGCAACACGACTGATCAAGTCAGCCAGTTGCGGCTTGAGCGTTTGCGAACCGACAATTCGAGTCAACGACAACGCATGTTTGTCGAAATCCGGCAGCCAGTTGATCTGCGACTTGATCGCTTTTCGGTTTTTGATGGCGAACAAGCGAACGAGCCCCTGCCGCGTCGTTGAGTCAGCCGCGTTTTGAGAATCTGTCAATCGCAAGCCAACCGCATCGCCCTGATCAACGATTGCCGGCCACGCACTGAGAGTCGTTCCGCCTCGTTGGATCGGAACCTCGCGAGGCAAGTCGTCCCACGCCCAATCGGTCAACCCATCCTGCTGCCACGTTTCATCTTCGACTTCCACAACGCTGCTGGCATATTCGGCGCCCAACTGGCTGCGAATGTCAGCAACGCTGCGACCCTCGGCCAGTAAATCGCCCGAGTCATCAACCACTTGAAGATTCACTTTCAAGTGGTCGCCAATTTTGTCAGTACGAAAATCGTCGACGGTAATCGGCAGGCCACCAATTTTTGACAGATGCGCCGCCACGACCTCATTGAAGATTCCTCGTCCCGCTTCCATTTCACTTACGATCTTCTTGGCAGTTTCCGGAGCAGGGACCACGTTCCGACGCAGCGATTTTGGCAAGCTACGGATCAAGGCAACGATCTGTTCCTCGAACAGCCCGGGCACCAGCCACCCCGTTTGAGCGTCATCCAACTGGCCTACGCCTTCGACGGGGATTCTGACCGTCGCCCCGTCGTCACGCGAACCGGGCTCGAATCGATACTGCATCGGAATCTGCATCGACCCTACGGTCACGCGATCGGGGAACGCCTGTTTGGCATTGTCGTCATTCAAACTGGGCAGTAAGTCAGCACGAATCATCTTCCAGCCCGTTTGCACCTCCGAGTCCGCTTTGATGTGCTTTTTCAGGCTGGCCGCGTCCGTGGCGTCATCGGGCAAACGGTTGTGGTAAAAATCAACCACAGTCGCAATGTCGACAATTAGTTCGCGATTACGAGTCTTATCCGCTTCGTTTTTGATTTCCTCTAGGAGCCATTGGTTGTGCGTCCAGAAGTCCAGATTGCTTTCAAACTGTTGCTCGGCAAGTCCCGACTCGATGAACAAACCGCGGCTGACTTCGGTGTCGATTCGAGAGTATCCAACCAAGCGGCCATTGACGATCGGCAGGCCGAACAAGGAAACGTGCTCGGACGCCATCACAGATTGACGTTTCTTGCTCCAATGAGCGTCGGTGTAGCGCCGCTTCAACAAATGCGAACCGATCCGCTCCAACCAGTCGGGTGAGATCTTAGCCACGGTCCGAGCGTATCGGCGTGAGGTCTCGACAATCTCGGCCGACACGACCCACTTTGGTTTCTCTTCGAAAACGCCTGACCCCGGCCAGAGATGAAACTTCAGGCCCCCAGCGCCGGTGTACTCGTGTCGATCGCCCAGCATGGCGACTCCGGACATCAACCCCGACAATAGGCTTCGATGAATCGCGTTGTAATCATCTTTGCGACTTCGAGTCTTCAAGTTCTGGTCGGCCGCCATCTTTTTTAGCTGCCGATGGATATCTTGCCACTGCCGCATCAATGGATAGGAAAGAAAGTTCTGTTCGCACGCTTTCTTTAGCTTACCCCGAGACAAATTCTCCTTCTGCTGATGGAAGAAATCCCAGATGTTCAACAAAGTTAGAAAGTCCGATTTTCCATTGAGGAACTTTTCATGCGCCGCATCGGCCGCTTGCTTGCGTTCGACGGGCCTCACGCGCGGATCCTGAATTTCCAACGCCGAAGCGATGACCAAGATCTCGGTCAAGCAGTTCTCGTCGTCTGCCGCGAACAGCATTCGACCAATTCGCGGATCGACCGGCAGTCGAGCCAATTGTTTTCCCAACGGCGTCAATTGCCGGCGTTCGTCGACGGCCCCCACTTCAAATAATGTCTTGAAGCCGTCACGAATAGTGTCGGGGCGAGGCGGATCGGGAAACGGAAACTCATCGACCTTGCCCAGTCGCATGGAAAGCGTCTGCAGAATCACCGACGCTAAATTCGTACGCCGGATTTCGGGAACCGAAAACTCTGGGCGACTCAGGTAGTCCTCTTCGCTATACAACCGCACGCAGATTCCCGGCCCGATTCGTCCGCAACGACCGGCTCGTTGATTGGCCGACGCTTGACTGACCGCTTGGATCGGTAAGCGCTGAACTTTGCTTTTGGGCGAGTAGTGACTGATTCGAGCGGTTCCCGTATCAATCACAAATCGAATTCTGGGCACCGTGATGGAGGACTCGGCCACGTTGGTCGCCAGCACGATCCGCCGCTTCTTGCCCGGTTGAAAAATCGTGTTCTGCTGGTCGGTCGAAAGCCGAGCGTACAGCGGTAAGATCTCGGTCGATCCGCCGCGCAAGGACGCGGACCGCAGCTTTTTACTGGCCGCACGGATATCGGCTTCGGTCGGCAAGAAAATCAACATGTCGCCATTATCGATCGCCGAAATTTCACCAACCACTTCGACCAGATGGTCGATCGTGTCAACTTCTCGACTGCGAGCCAACGACTCTTTGCCTTCGCTTTGAACGTTCTGTTCGGCTGGGCGGTATTGAATGTCAACCGGATACGTTCGTCCGGCAACCTCGATAACCGGAACGGGCTTGTTCGGATCAAGCGTAAAGTGTTCGGCAAAACGCTGAGTATCAATCGTCGCCGATGTAATGATCAAACGCAGATCCGGACGCTTGTTCAGGATCGTGGTCAGGTAGCCCAGCAGAAAGTCAATATTGAGCGAGCGTTCATGTGCCTCGTCGACGATGATGACTTCATACTGTTCAAGAAATCGATCCGACTGCGTCTCCGCCAGCAGAATTCCGTCGGTCATCAGTTTGACGTACGGTCGGTCGCCCGTTTTGTCGGCGAATCGGATCTTGTATCCAATGTCCTTGCCAATCGGCGAACCCAACTGCGACGCGATGCGGTTGGCAACGCCGGTCGCCGCGATACGCCTGGGCTGAGTGTGTCCGATCGTGCCACCGATTCCGAAACCGGCTTGCATAGCCAGCAGCGGCAACTGAGTGGATTTTCCACTGCCCGTTTCGCCACTGACAACGACAACTTGATGTTCACGAATCGCCTGACAGATTTCGTCTCGCCGTTCAAAGATCGGTAGACTTTCGTCCAGCTTAAGTTCCGGCAAGCCTTTTAGTCGGTCCTCACGCAGCTTGGCCGATTTGGTGGCACGGGCGGTCAGCGATTCGACCTGAGTTTCAACAGGCTGGTTTTTTTTCTGAGTTGCCCGAATCCGATCGAGATCTCGCTTCAACCGAAACCGGTCGCGCAGCATGGACTGGCTAACGAGTGCTTTCAACTCAGCAAGGGACAAAGACAACGAAAAATCACCAAAAAGAATCAGCGCGGAAAGACAGTCCGGACAGAACCAACCTCGAAACCGTCATTCAAATCACAGCCCGAATCGTGACCGAGGCAACGATTGTACCTGCTTCGCTCAGGCTTTGGGTTAAGAATTTGTTCGGAAACTACTTCGAACTGGCTTTCGGACCGGGCTCGACAACTAGAAGCTTCGGACGACCAAAATCTCGAAGTGATTCCCGAACGTTTCCTAAGAAGTTCCGGGATTGGGAAGTTCTGCGTTTGGCACTTAATCGACACACTTAGGGCGTGATCAGTTCGCGCTGTGGGGCTGTTTCGACCGATCCGGCATCAGATCCGAGTGCGTTGCTTCTAGGAATCAAACCGGCCCTACTTCAAACTACGGCTGTCTTTTTCGAAGGGTAGCAAAGGAGCAGCCAGTTCGTACTGGTCCAAGACGGTGGACTGAAAAATCGCTTGGCCGCGAAATTGGTTGGCGACGCCAAGCGTTACCTTCTGAAGATGCCCATCCGAGGACACCATTTTTGCCAGATAGCGAATCGTTTCTTTGGCTCCGGCAGCGACCTTTGGCACTTTCCATGTAATCGTGCGAGCTTTGCCGTCGAACCAAGCATCGCGGTCAATGACCGTCACTTCGATCCCAGTTGGGATAGCAAGTTGCACCAGCACTTCCTCAACATCCTCTGCCGATGCGTTTTCAATGTAGACTTGGTACTCGGCCTCTTCACCTTTCACGGCGTGTTGAGGCCCATCAATTTTTGTTTTCAACTGCGATTGAAACCAACCGTTTTCTGATTTGGTCGATACCGCCGAAACATCAGGGCTCACACCATCACCCGAGGTGATCGGTCGGGACTCAACCAAAACTCCGCTTGGTGTGTTTGATGATTTTCCCTCAAGCACAGATACGTGAGGTGCCTCGGCCTGATCAGCTTTCGGTGTTGCGGCAACAGGTGTTGCGGCATTAGGTGTTGCGGCAACAGGCAATTTGTTTTCCATGGTCTGTGGATTGGCAACCATTACCTTGCCGGGAATTCCAGTTTTCCCGTAGCTCAAACGAGCCTGATCTTTCCACTTCTGGCGCGTTTCATC
>CAZLYM010000039.1:0-1830 GCA_964563475.1 uncultured Pirellulaceae bacterium | reverse complement strand
AGCGAGGTGTCGCACGTGCTCCAGCGAAAATCGCGACTCGAATATGATTTCTTCTTTCACACTGGGGTTGGTCGTCAACTCAACGGTGACGGAGTCCCCCGCACCAATGGAATCAATTTTGTAACGAGCCGTTTTTCCAGCAACAATTGTCTCGTAGGGGAACACCTCGATGATGTGGACATGGCTGGGCACGACCATTTCGACCACAATATTCTCTGCGATCTTCGTGCTTGTGTTTTCGATCTTGAAGTAGTGACGATTGGGAGCTGTAGGCCGTGTTTCGGGTGGATGA
The DNA here is from genome assembly GCA_964563475.1 of uncultured Pirellulaceae bacterium. GTDB lineage: Bacteria > Planctomycetota > Planctomycetia > Pirellulales > Pirellulaceae > Mariniblastus. The sequence continues at coordinate 1,538 of CAZLYM010000039.1, read as the reverse complement.
ATTAAGATCGCCGACTCTGCTTCTGCCGAAGACATGATCCTTGATTTTCGGTCGGGCAAGAGCGCTGTGACTTGACTGACACGGTAACTGAGTATTTCATTGTCGGTCAACTCAAAATGGGCGTTCACTGCGTCGGCCGAGCCTTCGGCGGCGCGTTCTGTGTCTTCCTGCAATGATGCCGCAACCATCGCCTCCAATTCGGCAAACATGCCGTTCGCAAACGTCGGATCGTAGGACGCGACTGTTTCGTCAAGTTCTTCTTCGTTCACCACCGATGCTGGCGTCGTTCGCGTGAGCTGTGATTCCTTGGGCATGACGGGCTCAAGAATCGATCCGGACCTCTCAGGCGTGACGGCGGCTGGATATTGAGCCGCTGCTGGTGCATCCAATTGACCAAACGACTGCAACGCCGAGACCTGACTGGCGGGAGCCACCGTCAGCATTGAAACTAAACACGCACGAGTGATCGTTTTTCGAATCATGACTTTCCCTGTCTTCAAACTGAAAGGCGAAAACTGCGGACACGCGCTACAGCGGAACCGCGTCACCTGATTCAGATATCGGGCAAGGCCAAGCCCGAAGATTCGGAAAAATCGCTACAAATTGAACTGCGGACAAACAGCGTTTTCCGCAACCAGCACAACCGGCAAACTTTAACATGCATTGCTAGCGTTTAACGCGCTATCGCACTCGCAATCTCTGGGAATTGGCTGACGACCGGTCACGGCCGCTGGCATCAGAAACGTTGAAAAACACAAGGCAAACGTCACAGGGGAAAGATTTCATCAAATTCTTATAGGGCTGGACCAGCTGTGTCAGAGGGCTCGCGAAAATAACAACAGACCCGGAGACAAGGTCAGCAACACCAAGATCAAGTTCGATCCGGTGAGCGAACCCCGGCCGGCAACCCGGCACTTCGGAGAATTATTTACACGCACGCAGGAAGCCACTGCAAAATTTTCAAGGAGAAAACCATGCTTGTTCTATCACGAAAAAAGAACGAAACCATCATCATCGACGGACGCATCAAGGTTGAGATACTCAAGATCAAGGGAAACACAATCCGTCTAGGAATTACGGCTCCTAGGGACATGAAGGTTCTTCGCGGGGAACTGAGCCCGTTTGAGGTGGAGATGGAAATCGAAAACGACAACCCAAACGATCTGCAAAATGTTGCGGAAGAAAAACCGGGATACATCCAACACTCGAGCAGGTACCCCGTTTCGGCAAACGAGGCCAATTCGCTGCCTAATCCGTTTGCCGTAATCGCTGGCTAAAGTTAATGCCTCTCCGTTTAGGGCGGCACCACTTTGCCAACTCATCATTGACCGGCATCATACGTCCAGCAATGTCGGTGCCGCCCGTCGGAAATTAACGAAAGCTGACAGATAATACGCTCGCATAAAGCTGGATGGTGGCGTCCCCATCGCTGACAGGGTAATTTAACATCACGTCAAATTGCCCCACACGCTAATTGCCAAGTAAGCGATGAAATCGAACTCGTTCAACATTCTACGAATCCTACTTGGTGTGATCGG
>CAZLYM010000038.1:0-23535 GCA_964563475.1 uncultured Pirellulaceae bacterium | reverse complement strand
GGGCTAGATGAATCGTAGGTAGTGCCGCTACGTATCGAGAGCTCAGCCTGCTTTTCGTCGCGTGGGTGGGACGTCCGTATGACGTAGAGCGTTGGCGGCGGCGACGATTTTCTGGCGTGAGATGCGTGCGACTTGATCGTTGCCGTCGAACGAATCAATTTCCTGACGCAGGAGCCGTTCGATCGCCGGAGCTACGTTGCTAAAAATCACTTCTCGCACCGGGCTGGACGCACTCTCGAGCGCTGGCGCCCAGCATGCAGTGCTGACTTTGGACAGCAACAGCTGAATCTGGTGATCGGGCATGTCAGTCAGGAAATCCAGCGAGCGATTTGTGCTCGGTTTGCCTTTGCGTCTCTTGGGACTTTTCGCTGGCCGTTGACGTTTCTGCTGCTTGTGCGAGTCTTGGTTTGGGCTAGTGCTGACTAGCGGAGTGAACTGCTGATTTTCTGGCTGGTTCAGCTTTCGTTCGAGCCTTCGGCTTGCTTGTTCGAGATCGATGGCAGACGGAGTTTGGGCTGCAGCGGTGGCCAGTAGCCGTTGCGCGTCATGGGTCTCAAGCCGCGATAGCAGTTCGATCACTTGATCACCGCTCAAAGCCGAGAAGACAGCGGCTGCGTCATTGATCGTTCCCGTTTCGTTCATGAGCTGTCCCCGTTTTCTGATGAAAACGAATAGTCGGTCACCGGTCTTTGTCCTAGGGACTTGAGAATTAACAATTCAATTTAGTTAGAAAGAACCAGGCATGCCAAAGACTTTTGGCCTGGGTTGGACGGCCTTGTTGGGGGAATTGTCGGTTTCTGTCAGCGGACTGGGAGTGTTGGGCCGAATATTGTTTGTTTCTGCTGGTCGGTTGGGATGTGGGAACTTTGTCTGCGAGGGCAGCGTTGGCAATTTTTGCGACTTTTGGATGGCGTTCAGCCTTTTCGCCAATGAAGAAGGAACGTCAAGCGTTGTCGTCCGCATGGCAGACGGGCTGCGTTTGATGTCCGTGGTGGCGGAAATATGAGATGCGTGATGGTTGTGTTGTGCAGAGGATTGTTGGAAGGAAGCCTGTGCGACAAGGTTGGGTGTGTTGGGGATTTCGGTTCCGTTGATATTCTTGGCTTCCATCTCTGGTTTGCGCCCTGGTAACACGATCATGGATTGGCCGCATTCCAGTACGTTGCCGCTGGTGGTTTTGAAAATCGGAATCAGCGTGATCGATTTACGAATTCCTCCGACTTTTTCCCATGGAATCCAAACACTGTAGGAAGCGCCAAGGTCTGAGTCGCTGAAGTGTCGCTGAAATGTCTCGCTGGGGAAGACAAATTTCTTGTCAGCGCCGGCGTGGCTGCCGTCAGCATGGAGTGGGTTTGACTCGTCGTAACCGTAGACGACCAGTTCACCGTCGGTTTGGATTGGATTGCTTTGTGCGTCGTAGATGAAGAATCGACCGCCGAAGCCTTTGATGGAAGCCGCGCCCGGTTGTTCGTATACAGAGTCTTTCCAAACGACCGCCATGCGCACGGGTTTGGCAGTGACTGAATTTACCTTCCGGTCCGACCGCGGCTTTAACGGATTCCAAACGCTCCCGTCCGTTTTCAAACTGGAACAACCCGCACTGACAGTAAGGATCACACAAAGGCAGGAAATCATTGAGAAGATTTTCATGTCAGGACTTGCGGACAAATGAGTTACCGACGAAAAGTTTTTGTTGATTGTTTATTGTGCGAACAAAATGTAATTGAATCTGAAAACTTAGCGGCGGCCAAGCTTGGTAGCGTCTAATAGCGAATGGTGTCAGTTCCAGTTCTAGCGGCCTGTTCATTAAAGGATTCCCGCAAAGCATTGGGGCGAAACTTGCTTTTCAGTTGAGCCGATGCTTGGCGGAGTCTGCCAAACGAATTTTGCGGTGGATTCGAACGCGTTTGTGAGCCTGCGGGTGCTGAGCGAGTATGCGATCCTGCTGGGACTGAGCGAGTTTGCGACCCCGCTGGGGCTTGCTGACTGGAAAACGGCGCATCTGGAGTGAAGCCGTTATCAAGTTGAGCATCTGGGTAGACGCCCCGCGGATCGTAATCCGGGTAAAAAGTTTCCGGCTCTGATACGGTAGTCTGCCCACCGTCATAGTCCGTGTTGCCGTAGATTTCAGCGACGTCATCGATGCACCAGTGCATTCGATCGATTTCGTCCCGATTTTGTTTCTCCAACGCGGCTTCATCGTTAACCAGATACGGGGTCATCACGATCAAAAGTTCGCTGCGTGCGGCCGAGTCTTGTTCGAACTTGAACAAGTTACCGAGGACGGGAATGTCTGACAGAATCGGAATGCCTCGGACCACGTTGGATTTGTCTTCTGTGACTAGGCCTGAGAAAACGGCGGTTTGCCCGGACCTTGCCATCACCGTGGTTTGCGCCTGCGTTCGAAAAATCTGCGGGGCGTTAATTGTTGTTCCATCGGCGGCAACTGAAATCGGAATCCCTGTTCCCGCTGGTCCGAGGCTCGATTTTTCAACGTTGACGGCCATCACGATCGTGCCGTCGGGACTGACTCGGGGAGTGATTTCGAGAATCAGACCTACTTCTTCAAAGGCGACGTTATTGGTTACACCAACGTTGGTTTGAGTCGTACCTGCGATGCGAGGTACGTCTGATATAGCGGCGATTCGGCCTTGAAGATTCTCGAGTGTCACGATGTGCGGCTTGCTAAGCACGCGGACACATTGTTTGTCCTTCAACGCTCGAATCAGGATGTTGATCGAATCACTGCCCGCCGAAAGGACAAGACCTCCGAAACCAGCGTCCGCGTTGATTCGCCCAGTTGCCAGGTTCGACAGCGCCTGACCGGCGAGTGATTCCGGGCGAAATGCATTGACGTTGCCGATATCGGCCTGGTTGAACGGGAATCCGATACTACCATCGGTGATGGCTCCGTCAGCACCAATCGCAGTTCCTCGGTTGAACAGTAGCGAATCCTGAATGCCGAGATCGACACCAAATTCTTCCAAGGCGTCCAGATTGACTTCCGCGATCATGACTTTCACTTTTACCAGTGGTGGGCGGCGGTCGAGAGCTTGGATCACTTGTTGCAGTTCGGCATAGTATTCTGGCAAGGCACTGATGATCAGGCTGTTGCTGACCACCTCGGGGACCACAATGACCTCGCGATTGGTCTGATTGACGCCACCCAGCAAACGGGGATCTTCGTCGTTGACGGTGCCGCGAGTGGTAAGCCAAGTGTTGATCGCATCGGAAATGTCTAGGGCAGGAGCGTTGCTTAAACGATACACGAACATCTGACGTTGATTGACGTCGGCTTCATCAAGACGATTGAGCAGATCTTCGACGACTTGCAGATCTCCGACAGGGCCCGAAGCGATAATAGTATTGGTCCGCGGATCAACGGCAAAACGCATGTTAACCAAGGTTCCGCCATCGGTTGCGGAAACTCCTTGCAGCGGTAGCTGGTTCTGGGTTGGGGCCTGACCAGGCGCGGCTGCCGCATCTTGTCCGCCGTTGAACAGGTTTTCCAGCATGTCCAGCAAGGTTTGAGCGTCACCGTTGATGATCTGGAAAACTTTGATCTGAGTTTCCGCAGTGGGCAAGGTGTCCAGTTGTCTTACCAACGCTTCGATTAGGTCCATACTGTTCTCAGGGCCGGTCACGATCAGCGAGTTACTGTTCTGGTCAGCAGTTACTCGGACATCGAACATGATCCCGCCAAGAATATCGACTCCATCGCCATTGGCTGACCGAAGCAGCAACATTGCAGACCGTAAACGAGATTGTTCAGGCGAAACGTTATCGTCTGGCGGTTGAACTGGAGGAACCGTTTGGTTGGGATTTAGGCCCTGCCCGGCGTTGGCTTGCTGACCGTTGATGGCATCCTGTAAGACGATCGCCATGTCCGAAGCGAGCGTGTTCCGTAGGGGAATGACTTTAACCACATTGACCGAAGGGGTTTCGTCGACATCAATATCTTGGATTATCTGAGCGGCTCGCTCTAACAGTTGAGGGGCTCCACGGACGATCAGCGAATTGCTGCGAAAGTCAACGATGGTCGTGACAGGTGACGAAGGTAGTTGGTTGTCACCGGCGCCTTGGTCAGGTGCTTGTCCAAAGTAAGCGTCCAAACGAACTTTTGCGTCGGCGGCAGCAATGTGTACAAGCTTGAACGTGCGAAAGTCATTATCGGCTTTCGCACCAAGGTCCACATCGATGGTCTGAACCAGTGTGCGTACGACTTCAACGGCCTCCAATTGGCCAACGACCAATAGGGCGTTAGGAGATTCGATGGCCGTGATTGTGGCTCGACCGGTACCAGACGCGTAGTTTGCGTCGTATAGCTCTTGCAAGCTTTCCGCGATCGCAGTGCTTTGCACGTTCTGTAGTGAAATACTCTGCGATGTAGGTTGAGACCTTGCTGCGTTGGCGGAAAGCTCGGCAATTGCTTTCTGAACCAATCTGACGTCCTCTGGGTTGTCGCCGACTAGGGTGATGATGCCCGTATCGGGATCGACATCGACCTTGACCGTGCTCTTGATGCCGGGAACAGGGTTCCCGTTGCCACCTGGCTGGAGGGTGGTTGACTGCTGGACGTTGGGATCAGGTGGCAGAATCGCTGTGGATTGAGTCACCTGCTGAGTCGGGCGTCGAGTCGGGAACGCAGCGCGAGTCGCCGGGGTAAAGGAGCGTGTGGGTGTTGAGCGTTGCCCGAATCTCTGCGGTTGGACAGGTCGAGTGGAACGTGCTGTTCGGGGTTGAGCTTGGTTAGTGGTTGGCGGGACGTAGAACTGGCGCGTTTGGTTGCTTGGCTGGCCGAGATCGCGAGTTGTTCTGCTGGGAATCTGCAGCTGAGCGGCGGCACCGGATTCCAGCGTGCCTAGTATCAGCAAAGCGGCGCACAGTGCCGGCAAAATTCGATTTAATTGGCGGGTAGCGAACATGTTTGATCCTGCTGGGCCACAAATGGGCGTCCGATCGTACGCAGTGCTTGACAAAACAAGCGCAAGACGAAGGCTAGGTTCCTTGTCCGGACGCTTCATTCATCGACAACCTTTGACCAATCGTTTCATGTTTATTTAACGTTAGAAACGGAATAACAGGAAAATTTTAACACGGCTGTTAAGATAGGGGGGGCCGGGTTCTGTTCGATTGGCTTGGACAAATGGTTGACGAGCTGGCGGTGTATGCGTAGCCTGACAGCACTTTGGTTTTGTCAGCGGGGAAGTGTTCGCAATGTCACCGACCGGATTGTTCGTTGAGTGAACAGGTATTTTGGGCAAACTAGTGCTCTAGTGCTTTGCCCAAATTAGATGTTGGTGATGGTGATTCGTTTCGCCAGCAGGAATTCGTGTTGGAACGAAACCTCAGCCCCAAAGAAAAGGCACTAGATTGATGATTCGAAGAGGTTTCTATGCGTTTTGAGTTTCCCGCCCAGCCTCAGCGGCAGGGTCAACCTCGGGGTGGAGGTTGTGGTCGCCTGATTTTCATGATGGCGTTAATGTTCGCTGCCTATTACATGTTTTCTGCCGGTCGACCACGGCAAGAGAATCCTCGGCGTGGAGGTGGCGGTCCGGGCGATATCCTTGCCCCAATCCCGCAGCAGGATGATCGAGGAGGCTTGAAGCAAGAAATCTTTGGCGACGGCACCGTTGGATCGACCGTTGATCGTCAGCCGGCGGGGCGTGAGATGCCAAGCACCGGCCGCTCGGGTGCTCAGCAAGGTTGGCAGATGGATGAGTTCGAACCTGCCAGCAAATCGGACAACGACTTTCGTAACGATAGCCGTCTGCCTGCACCGTCGAATTCGCAACCTCGGGCCAAGAGTGACTGGTCGATGGGGGACGCGGATGATCCTAAGGCTGAAGCCGTACCTGCGGGCCGCCAGCGGGCACCGCTCAAGAAAGCGGAGGGTGGCTGGAAATTGGAGATGTCGATTGAGCCGTCTCGGTCTGCGGACGATTAACCGATTGCTATCGGGCAGAGCTGGTCGATCTGGTCCAGCTCGTCTTGGCGGAAGCTCAAATTGTTGATGGCACCAACGCAATCAATGACTTGTGATGGTTTGCTGGCGCCGATGATGGCCGTGGTCATACGCGGATCACGCAAAACCCAAGCGAGTGCCATTTGCGCCAGCGTTTGCCCCCGCTCACTGGCAATGTCGTTCAATTGCTTGACCGTTTGAACCAGTTGATCAGTGATTGTTTCTCGCTTCAAAAATTCCCCCAGTGCTGCGCGGCTGTCAGCGGGGATGCCATCGAGGTATTTACTGGTCAGCAACCCTTGGGCCAAGGGAGAAAACACAGCGCACCCGCTGCCGATTTCCGCTAACGCGTCCAGACGCAAGTCCGTTTCGGTGTGCCGGTCGAACATCGAATAGCGAGGTTGGTGAATGACGCATGGAGTGCCTAGGTCGCTAAGGATCTTTGACGCCTCTCGCATCTGATCGCTCGAGTAGTTTGAGATTCCGACGTATTGGGCCTTTCCCTGCCTGACAATTGCATCGAGCGCCGACATGGTCTCAGCGAGTGGCGTTTGCGGGTCGAATCGGTGATGATAAAAGATGTCCACATAGTCTAGCCCCATCCGTTTCAAGCTCTGGTCCACGCTGGCCATCAGATATTTTCGGCTGCCCCAGTCGCCGTAGGGGCCGAGCCACATTCCGTAACCGGCTTTCGATGCAATAATCAATTCGTCTCGGTACTGACCAAAATCTGATTCGATCATCTTGCCGAAGTTTTCCTCTGCCGATCCTGCTGGCGGGCCATAGTTGTTGGCAAAATCAAAGTAGGTGATGCCAAGATCGAAAGCCGTGCGAGCCATCGCCAGCGCGTTGTCGTAGTCGTCCTGATGGCCAAAGTTATGCCAGAACCCAAGTGAAACGACAGGCAGGTTCAGCCCGCTTTGTCCGCAGCGGCGATACTGCATTGAGTCATAGCGTTTTTCTGCAGCCGTATATGGCATTTCCTTAGTCCTTGTCATGGTTCGCGTTCGGTCGGCGAACATGGTATCACAGGTAGCAGCAATTATCTGTATTTGCGTCGAGTTCTTGGAGTGGTTTCATTCGAAATTTCATTAGTTTTTGTTTGCGTGTGTTTGGATGCATGATGCCAAAGCGACGCTGGGCGCGAGTTCTTGTTGTGGCTGCGGCGGTGGTTCTGGTGCCCTATTTGTTCAGTCGAATCGCAGCTCCTGCTCGCAGGATTTCTGTCTTCGCAGATTCGGATGTTGTGCAGCGTTCGGCTGCGGGAAAAGAAACAATTCGTGTCGCTTGCTACAACATTGCTCATGGACGAGGCGTGGCAGATTCCAACTGGTCGGGTGGCACGTTAGACGAGCGAATGGATCGTTTGGACAAGATTGGCGAACTACTCAAACGGATTGACGCCGATGTCGTGGTCTTGAATGAGGTCGATTTCGATTCCAGCTGGAGCCACTCCGTCAACCAGGCGGAGTATTTGGCAAAGATCGCCGGCTACGATTTTCGAGTCGAACAGCGGAACTTAGATTTCCGAGTGCTTTGGTGGAAGTGGCGGTTTGGCAACGCGATTCTGTCCAAGGCACCGATTTCGAACGCGTACGTGGTTGATTTCCCCGGGTACAAGTGGTGGGAGACGTTGTTGGCGGGGAAGAAGCGGGGGGTTAAATGTGAAGTTACGTTTAACGGTTTGCATCACGTGATCGTTGGGTGTCATCTTTCGCACCGCAGCGAATCTTTACGAGTGCAGTCTGCACAGTTTCTGGTTGACGACATTCGTGGAGGACTTGATCCGCTTTTTATTGCGGGGGATATGAATTCGACCCCTTCCGGATTTCCTAAGCATAACGTCGATAAGCAAGAGCGGAACGCGATCGAGGTTTTCGATCGATCTGGACTGTTCGTGCGGAACCCAGCAACGGCGCCGCCTGAAGAAACGTCTTTAACATTCCCATCGACCAACCCGCAAATGGTGATCGATTGGATTCTGATCTCGAACGACTACAGCTTTCAGGATTACCGAGTTCTCAAGTCCGATTTGTCAGATCATTTGCCAATATATGCCGATGTCCTGGTAAAACCAAATCGGGAAGACTCAGGTGTGTCGCCGCCAGCATCTGAAGTGGACTAAATTTTTTCGCGGATCAGTTCAACTGCTGACGGTCATCCAGATTCCGATCAATGCCACAAAGGTGCTCACCAGCGCCAGCCAAGTTGACTTGTGACCGTGGACGATCCAGACGACCGGGATGGCAAACAGGGGGCACGTTGAAAGTAGCGTTTGTGCGATCGCTAGGTTGTCGCCACTGTAGGCAACCTGGCACATCCAGATGCCGATCCATGTTCCGAGTATGGTCGCCAACAGCATCTTTTTTACATCTTGAGATCGAAACAGTGACACAAATGCGTTTCGATGTTTCGATTGAGAAAGGACCAACGTCGATGTGAGCACAGCTCCAGTCAGAAGTCGAATGACGGTCGACTCCAACGGACCGCAATTTTCCAAACCCAGTGAGGAGAACATGCCACCGAGTGCTTGGCAAAAAGCACCACCGATTCCGCAAGCGACTCCGGCGATATACTTTCCGGGGATCAAGCCTGGAGCCTCTACCTCTCCGCCTCGCTCGGTGACGACCACAATGATGCCGGCCATCGTCAGAGAAATTCCCAGAATGACCGTCCAGGCAAGTTGCTCATCCAAAAACTGGTAGCCCAAAATGGTTGCAAACAATGGGCTGAAGCAGGCGATGATGAATGACCGCCGGGCGCCAAGGATCTGCAGGCTGCGAAAATAGAGCGTGTCTCCAATGACGATCCCCACCACGGAACTCAAGCTAATCCAACCCCATGCCTCAGCACTGGTGGTAAAGTGAAAGCTGCCAGTGACTGAGGCCATCACCAGCCAATGCGCTAGCACAAGCAGAACACCAAGACAGTTCTTGCCCATATTGAGCACCAAGGCAGATCGCTTGATGTTACCCCAAAGCATCGCTGAGAAAGTCCACATCAGCGCCGCTAAAAGTGCGGCCAGTTCACTTGTCTGCATAGAGTGTCGATCTAGTCGCGGTAAGCAACGGGAGATGAATGAGAGTGGCTGCCAATCTTACGTTCTGGTCAGGGCGACATCACCCATGTTCGCTTGTTCGGGGGCTCCAGGTCCGATCCGCAAACCGCCCTGCACTGTCAGCGGTTTGTAACCTGCCGCAGCGACTACCAAGCTGTAAGCCATGCCTTTTGGCAATTGATCGGGAAGTGTAAAACTTCCATCGCTACCGGATTCAGTCGAGGTCACCACATCGGATTCTTTTCGATCATTGAGGAACGACCGCAGTGGCACGTTTGGCTTAACCACGATGACTAGGCCTTTACTGATCGGTTTGGAGTTTACAATATCGACCAGACGCCCCGAGACTTCGGCGTCGGACTCGTCGACCAACTTGCCAACCATCATCTTGGCTTCCAACGCTACCTCGCCACCAATGCCGATCACCAGTTGGTACTCGCCGTCTGGGACGCCACGTTGATTGCTGATCTTGACGGTTTTGCGACCTGATTCTCCGTCGTCCCAGTTCTCGATTTGTTCGATAATGACTTTGCCATCCGTCATCCAGACAGCGCTCCACGGAGTCCCGTTGGTAAAGTTGTCGTAGTCAAACGAAGCGTAGACTTGATCGACACCCGTCGGAATCGAGAGCGTTGGGTTGATCGGGCGACCGTCGGAGGTTACTTGAGTTGAAAACAGTAGATTGGAGAACGTCGGCTTCTCTTTTCTGGCTGACGGATCGAAGTGCCAAATCGGCTCGACTCGTTGATCAGGCAGGTCGTCGGAGCCCCCCGTTCGATCCGCAGAGATCCGCATGCCGGCTTTTTTGAGCAACGGGATCGCCAGATTGATGGGGCGCAGGCCATTGATGAAGCCACCGATCGCCATCGGAGTGTCTCGTTGATCGACGCGGCCATCGCGGTTGGTATCCAGAACCGGTCTGGCGTCGACCGGAGTCACTCCGGAACCCGCCGCGGCTTGTGTTGGTACTCCGACTAGTCTTCCGTCTTCGTTGACGCCGGTGCCGCCACTGTTGCCACCGGCGATCGTTGCATCGGTCTTAACCCATGCTCGCGAAGCATTGACGCCTCGTTCTTGGGAGAATCCCGAGACATTGCCCGATGTGAAGGTGACCGTTTCGCCGCCGATTCCCGGATAGCCAAAAATCGAAAGCCGATCGCCAAGTTCCAGCGTGTCAGAATCTCCCAACGCGACTGAGGGAAGGTTCAACCGCCGGACGGGTCGGCCTTTGACATCATGAGTGATCCGAATCACGGCCAAGTCGAGGTCCGCGTTGTAGTTAACCACTTCGGCAAAGTAACTGAGCGCCGGGGCGCGGTCGGAACGATCGGTGATGGAGATCCCCAATCGGTCAGCGGGTGGGGACGACATGCCCATTGCTCGTGGGTTGGCGACGTGGCAGTTGGTCAGGATGATTCCTTGAGGATGCACGATGGTGCCGCTGCCGGTCCAGGCGGAAGTCATGCCTCCCATGAAGCCTTGCCGAAGCGCTACAATTTGAACCACGGACTTCATCACATCGCCCACGCCGCCTCGCCCGGGTTCAGGAAGCGGATCTAGCTGCGGGAAGTTCGTACGTCGACGAGAGCTGCGCTGGCCGCCGGTAGACCGACTTTTGTCGTGAGCCTGACCGGCTTGGTTGAGGATGGATTCAAAAATGTCAAGCAAACCAGGCATGGGTTTTCACCTAAGATGAAGGGGGATCAGAATGAAGAAGTTGGCCTTCGTTCCATTATTATTGATTTGAACGGGGACCGGCTGTCGCTGGGCCTTTGCCTTTGCCTTTACCTGCAAACGGTCATCGAGGCCATGCGAACCAGCTCGAATGGACCTATGATATTCACAGACGCCGAACCACGATCGGTATTTTATACGGGCAACGACTGACGCAGCAACACGCATGGCCATGAAAATTAACATCTGCACCGGTTACTCGCTGGATTCGCCCAAAGGGAACACAGTCACTGCCAAGCGAATTGAGCGTTTGCTTTGCGAGTCGGGGCATGACGCGACCGCCATGCATACGGATTCTCCTCCGCTGGCGGACGTACAGATTTGTCTGCACGCCTTCAAAACGGCGGCGGCTTCGATCGCATTCGGTGAACAATGTCCCGACGGGCGGTTGTTTGTTTACCTGACGGGTACCGATTTGCACGGAGGGATTGAACAACGGCCGGAACTGGCGAATCGAGTGCTCGAACTTGCCGATCGATTGATTGTGGCTCAGCCGGCTTGTCTGCCTGACCTGCCAGAAAAGTGGCGACCAAAGGCGACCGTTATCTACCCGAGCATCAGCTTGCCCAATTTGCCTGCCGTCGAGAAACCCGCGCTGCCACTTTTTACGAACGTCGGCCACTTAAGACAAGTCAAGAACCCTCATCTGATGTTTGACAGTTTGCAGTTGATCCAAGACGATTGCCTTGCAATGTCGTTGGGAGTTGAGCTGGATCGAACTGAGGGGCAGCAGGCATTGCTGCATCAACGGAAAGACGACCGATATCGTTGGCTGGACGATTGCGACCGACCGACGGCGTTGGCGTGGATGAGGAACTCGGTTGCCACCATCAACAGTTCGTTTTCCGAAGGTGGAGCCAACACGGTATTGGAAGCGATTCAGCTTGGAGTGCCTGTGCTGGCGAGCGACGTTGTGGGGAATCGAGGTTTCCTTGGCGACGACTACGATGGCTATTTCGCTTCCGACGATGCTGTTGGACTGGCAAGTCTGATGCGCCGCTGCTTAGCTGATCAGGGCTTTCGTAATCTTTTGATCGAACAGATTGCTGCTCGACGACCGCTCTTTACGATCGATAGCGAAACGAAAGCGTGGTTGAAACTGCTTTAGAGCGAATCATTTTTCGCATCCACGAATTTCCGGCAGCGGGTTAGGCCTCGTCGACTTCATTCCAAGAATCTTCGTTTTGTCGTACAATGACCACGCATCAAGGATCGCTGACTACCAAAATTGAGTAACGTTTAATGAAAATTGTTTTTGAAATATCGCTCGTAAGAACAGCGATGTTTTTTGCGCTGGTGTTGTTTGCATCGTCAAGTGATGCGCAACAATTGTCCCATCCCGGAGGTTGGCACACTCAAGCAGATTTGACAGTCATCCGTTCCAACGTGAAGGCAGGAAAAGAACCGTGGATAACGGGCTGGAACGCAGTAAAGGATAAAGGTCCAAACAAGAATTACAAAATATCTGTGTCTCGTGTTGTTACAGACGAGTCGGTATTATCAAAGCAAGGACATGCGGCGTACTTATTGGCCATAAAGTGGGTTGCTTCAGGTGATCGAGGATATGCAGACGCTGCCATCGGTATCATTGACGAAATGGTGGGAACCGTTGACAGGTTTAATGTAGAAGGGCCAACGTTAAGACTCAGTACCGGCGGTGGTTATTTGGCTCAAGCGGCGGAAATCCTTTGCCATGGTTTTAAGGGAGAAGCAGGTTGGTCTCCGGCGAAGGTCAAGGCAGCTCAGGCTTGGTTTAAAAACAAAGTGTATGACAAGTGGACTAATACCGGGCGGATGCGTTCCGCTAACTGGGGGACTTCTTGTGTAGGCGGAAACATGTCCATGGCTGTTTTCTGCGACAACAAGACGATGTTGCGGCAGCAAGTCGACGCCTACAAATTTGGCTATCGAGACACCGATGATGGGTGTGCGGGTGTTGCCCAGTACATATTTAGCCCGACCGGCCAAGCTTTTGAAAGTGGTCGAGACCAGGCGCATGTTCAAGGTGGCATCGGGCACTTAGTAGAGGGTGCTCTGACGGCATGGAACCAAGGAATCGATCTGGTCAGCTATGCAGATTATCGATTGGTTGCTGGGGTGGAGTATCACGCTAAATATAACTCTGGTCATGATAACGTGCCTTGGACGCCAAGGATTCTTAACCCTTGTAATAACAGGATCCTCGGGAGAACTGACAGGATCAGCGCAGAAAAACGCGGCTTCGTTTCGCCAATCTACTTTATGTGTGACAAACTTTTCACGCAGGCTGGACAAGACCATCCGTATACATTTGCGGTAACAGAAAACGTTGATTATCTTCCAGAGTTTTCCAACACCTCACATCCCGGAATGGGGCAACTTACTTTTGTTGCTTTTTCCGCGTTTAATCCCGACCCGAACAAGAAGTACTACATTGATGCGCCTAGCCATGAGCTGAGAATCGGTGCCAACGGGGAAGGAGACCCTCCTTTTACCACTTCACCCTCGACGACTGGACCGCAAGTCGAATGGGTTTTCGTCCCCAAGAGGAAAGGCGCGTGGCATATTCAACTTGCCGCTGGTGGGAAGAAGCCGCGACTTCGCCCACGATCGCGAAGTAAAGAGGAAGCCGCCATGCGATCCACCACCTCAGGCGGCAGTCTGACCTATTTTCGGTTCACGGCGGGGGCTTTGCCGGACAGCTATTTTGTCACCCTGCCCGACACCAACCGAGGCCGCTTCCGTCTTCAGGTCGATAACAAAGGAGAGGTCAAATTCGTCGTGAAGGCTCAGCCTGAAAGCTGGGAGTCGTTTAAGTTTACCGAAGTCCCATGAAGTGGTGCCGACAGACTAAGAGCCTATCCCAGAACATCAAAACCCGAAGCGTGAGCGAGGGACGACTCTAGGAATTCCCTCGCTCACGCGTCGGGTTAGGGTTTTACGCCGAAGGTTTTAGGATAGGCTCCAAAACGCCGCAGTTATTTCGTGCGAGCGAGTACGAAGTCGGCAATGTTGTGTAGCGACTGCGAATACGGATTGGCGTCAAGCTGAGCGGCAAACGTTTTTGCTTGGGTTGCATGACCGGCCGCAATGTCCCGAGCGTACTGAACCGACGCGGTTGATTGAAGAAACGGCATGACCTGTTCCACCGAGGGCTGGGCCGAGTTCAAAATCGCCAGCAGTTGAGATTTCGATGTGGGCTGCGAATTGGCAAGCGAATGAATCACGGGCAAGGTCGGCTTCTGGTTCAATAAGTCAGTCCCCAAGGTCTTGCCGACGGTGTCCGCGTTGCCGGCGACATCCAACAGGTCGTCAATAATTTGAAACGCGATTCCGATGTTCAGCCCGTACTGGCGAAAGCTCTCGATCTGATCGGCGTTTGCTCCGCTCAACAACGCACCGACTTCGCATGCACAAGCGGTCAGTTCAGCCGTCTTGTCGCTGATCATCTGAGTGTAGTCGGCTTCAGTGAGTTCGAAGTTTCCTCGCCACGCATTCTGTCGCATTTCACCTTCACAAACACGGTTGCTTGAGGAAGCCAACATGCGAACGGCTTCGGCTGATTCAGACAGGCTGGCGATGTGGAAGGAGTGAGTAAACAAATAGTCGCCCAAGAGGACACCAACTTTATTGCCCCACTTGGAATTGGCAGTTGGTTCATGCCTGCGGGTGTCGGCTTCGTCTAGGATGTCGTCGTGAACCAACGTCGCGGTGTGGACCATTTCCAGCGCGGCGGCCAGTTGCAACGCCGGTTGTTTGATGGCGCCGAAACAGCCTGCCGAAAGCAACACGAATGCTGGACGCATCCGTTTCCCGCCCAGCAGCCAACTGTGTTCGAGCAACTGGTCGACCCAAGGTGTCTCGCTACTGAGTTCCGTGCGAAGAACTTGCTCGACCGCAGCAAGCTCTTCTTTGATCGGCGCGTAGATAGATTTCAAATCAACCGTGGAGTCGTTGCTGCCGGTGCCGGGGTCAGCTACCGCAGACGTTTGAACGGTTTCAGGTTGGCCAGTTGAGTTACTCAAGGTTGGGCTCAAGCTTGTACGGGAATCGTGAAGGTTATCGGTCAGGCTCGCTGGTAGGAGCCACTCTTTCCGCCTGATTTTTGTTCCAGCTGAACGTCGGTGATGGTCATCGCTCGGTCGACGCTCTTGCACATATCGTATATTGTCAAAGCGGCGGTGGTGACTGCGGTCAGTGCTTCCATCTCGACGCCGGTTCGATCAATTGCACGCACGGTCGCTTCGGCTTTGATGCAATCGTCATCGATCGGGGTGAATTCTATATCAACTGAAATGATTCGAAGAGGATGGCACAGCGGAATTAGATCGGGAGTCCGTTTGCTGCCCGTGATTCCGGCCACGCGGGCGATTCCTAGCACATCCCCTTTGGCGATCTGCTGGTTGACGATCAGATCCAACGTTTTTGGCATCATTTTGACCAAGGCGGACGCGACGGCGGTCCGGTTCGTTTCTGGCTTCTGCCCAACGTCTACCATCCGGGCGTTTCCGGATTCGTCGAAATGAGTCAAATCAGTCAAGAGAATATCGAAGCTCGAAAGATGGAGAATGTTTGGCCGAAGTCAGTGCAGCAGGTAACGCTTAAAACCCTAACTGTCGGTGAACATTGAAATTAACCTATTTTTCGGTCGCGAAGTAGGGTTCTACCTGACGCCCGCAATTCGCAAGGTGAAGTGTCTGCGGCGCAAAATATATCAGGGGCGTTTGGTCTTCCGGGATACACCGGCCGGACAAATTCGTGTTGTTTTCGTTGCCATTGAGACAAGGCATTGTAGAATGCGAGCAACTAGCCTTCTTTTCAATTTCTTTGCTCGATGGGATAGCAAAACCGATGTATTGGAACTTTCTTACATTCCTTGTCCTGATCTTGACGACCGAATGTCTGTTCGGCCAGGGCATTGATCTGAGCAATGTCGTTGCGGGCGACATCATTAATAACAGTACACCCATTCCTGATGGTGCGGTGATCAATCTTAATGGCGGATCAATCGCGTCTGGAACGGTCTTCAGTAACGAAGATTTTCCAAATGGCGTCACGTTGAATATAGCCGATGGGAGCGTCGGACTCGGGGTCGAGATTCATAACTCGACGATCAATATTTCCGGTGGCGAGGTTGCGCTGGGAGCCAGCAACTTAAGCGAAGGCGTCAACAACTTCAGTAATACCATCACAGTAACTGGTGGTGATGTTGGCGGCTTCTTTCAGCTGCGAGGCACGTCAACGCTTGAGCTGTTGGGAGGAACGGTCGAGAGCTTCGGGACACTGGGTACTGGTGCGGCTACGGTGTCTGGCGGCTCGTTTACGTTGGTGGACAATAACGGGCAGCTTAGTATCTCGGGCGGGAACTTCACTACGTTTCGTTCATTTTTTACGGCATCGGTAAGCTTGTCTGGCACAGATTTTGCGATCAATGGAGTTCCGATTACTGGTCTAACAGTCGGCAATCCGTTCGTGGTTACTGAGCGAAACGTGACGCTTTCTGGCACGTTGGCTGATGGTTCCACGTTCTCGAATTTCCTCGATTCAACGACTCCTACTGGAGCCCTCGACTTTGGACCGTTCGCTTCACAAGCGGAACTGGAAGCCGTCCCCGGTTTTGCAGCAGATGACGAGGACGGTACAGTCGTGACGGTGACATTGGTTGCCCCTCAAGTCCTTGGTGATTTTGACGAAGATGGCGACGTGGACGCCGACGATATCGATTTTTATAGTGGAAACATCGGAATCGCGGCTTCCGGTATTTTGGCTCAGCTGGATTTGGTAGAGGACGGTCTGATCACTCTTGCTGATCATGACACGCATATCATGACCTTGGTGGAGACTTCCAACGGTCAAACCGGTGCGATTATCGGAGACATCGACCTCGATGGCGATGTGGATGTTCTCGGAGACGCGTTTACCCTTATCGAGAATCTCGGCAGCCTGTCTGGGGGCTACGCGAATGGTGATCTAAACGCCGACCAAATGGTAGATGTGTTGGGTGATGCGTTCCGATTGGTAGATAACCTTGGGCAAACGAACGAACCATAAATAGTTTGCTTCAACAACGAGCCCAGTCGCGGCGGACTCGTTTGGATTTAGTACTTACCGAGCGGATGCCGTGCTGCGGCACTGACGCTTGTTTCTCACAGCGCACAAAAAACCGCCCCGGAGAGTCATCCGAGGCGGTTTGAGCGAAAGACGGCGAATTGTCTCTCATCAGCAATTTAGAAGCGGTCGTGGATCAGACCAATTCTTTTAAGCTGCCGATCAGAGTGCGAAGTCGCTCTGCCAGGAGGCTGGCGTCGAACGGCTTCTTGAACGTTTCGTTGATGGCCGAACGATCAAAGGAAATCGGGTTTCCATCGTCTGGCAGCAACGCGATAAGAATCGTTTCCGTAAAGTCGGAATTCTTACGCAGGTTTTGGCAGATCTGCATCGCCTCGACTTTACCGATTGAGAAATCAGTAATGATGCAGTCTGGGTGGAAGCTCTCTGCCTGGATTCCAGCTTCGAATCCGCTGGCAGCAACAGCAACCTTGAATGACTTTTCGGGAGGTAGCTCCCGCTTAAGATTTTCGATAAGTACCTGATCTTGAGCGACAATCAGAATTTTGGCCATCGCTTCATCTTCGAGATCTCCAAGAGGCATACCATGCTCTTTGAGAAATTTGATCAGGTATTCTCGTGGGATACGACGGTCTTGCGAACCGGGGATCCGGTAGCCCTTAAGGCGTCCCGAATCGAACCATTTGCTGACCGTGCGCGGGGCCACTTTACAGATCTTGGCGACCTGTCCAGTTGTGAACACCTTCATCGCAGGCTCTCCATAAACACTTTGAATCGTCTTTCGCTACAAGGGCCTGTCGAGTCTGATTGCTCAGATTCAACCCTCCACATGTAACTGTCTATTCCGTTGGCCATTTCAATCATGCGTTGGTTGAGGAGACCGTTGCTAATTGAATTAACCGTCTGGGTCAGAACAAACTAGTAATCGCTTTCTAAGGAATGAGCTCGTTTCCGTACTTGCTCCTCCTGTGACAATATCGGCCGGACTTAACCGTTCGTTTGGCCAAAGTCAGTACAATCGTGCAGACGCCATAAAAGCGAGGTTACAATCGTTAAACTTTGACCAGAGTCACAATTACCGTGACCGTCGGGAATATCGTCGGGAGAGAAATGCAATCGCATAGCATCCAGTGGGTTATTGGATACAACGCAATCTTCAACCGCACAGCTGCGCAGTTACTGAATTCCCCCCCAAGTCCACTACTAACCGTCCGTTTGACAAATCTGAATGATGGCATGAATGCCAACCTCATCGTGCGGTCGGTAGCTTTCCTGCCTTATGTTTCGTTTGTTCTTGGGGTGTTTCTTTAGAGAGTTTCTCCAATGATCCGGCTAGAACCTGATATTGGGGACGCAGCGACGGCAACAGTCGTGCTAAGAAGGCCTAATTTGCTTAAATAACGCCCGAATCTTGCTCTTGGAATCGTTGTGACACATAGAAAAATTTGTTTTGCTGGTGTGAACTTGTCAGCTGGAATCAAACGGCAAACCACATCGCTGGTAATGTTTCACGGTTAGGAGGCGATTTTGGGTGATTTCAAGAGAGGCGACTGCAGGAGGAACCACGGAATGAGCTGCTAGTGGGGGTGATTCGTCAAACCAAAATTGGCGAGGGCCATGCTTCGTTATGCATGCTTGCATGAGCATGCTTCAGTAAGGGGGAGGCAGGGATCTACAACAGAACTAGCAAGTTTGTCATACCAGCTGAAATTTCCCAACCGCTTCGAAGGCGTTTTGATAGTGCTCGATCGTCGGCCTCTGGGCTCGGTCCGGCCAGATGATCGAAACGATGTCAAAGCGAAATGAGCAATCACCTAGCTGCTTTTTTGCAAGGTAACTATACGCCGCTCGGGTCAGATGTCGTTGTTTCTCGGACGTGACCGCTTCGGTTGGGTGACCTTTTCGGTCAGAGCTTCGTGTTTTTACCTCAACAAACACGACCGTTTGCCCATCGACGGCAATCAAATCGATTTCCCCGCCCCGCGCCGAAAACCCTCGCTCAATGATGACCCAGCCATGCCTAAGCAAAAAACGCTCGGCTTCTTTCTCGCCTGCCGCTCCTAGATTCGCCGGCCCGGAAAACACCTGCTCAAGGCGGTCATAGATTCTCGTTAGCCAAGCGCTAAGTGCGATTCGCCAGCACATGACTCTTATAAGACGGTCAACCTTCATGTTTTACTCGACCACTAATTTGGGGAGCGATTCAACATTAGGTTCCCTTAGGGGGACCTTCACGTCAAGCAACGGTCGTTGTTGGTGCCAGAGGTGGTCGAAGCGGGACCATTGATTTGCTGCGTCGAACCTCGGCGGCGGCCGCAATATCAGCCTGAATTGCACGATCGATACAACCCGTCCCTCTGCAGTTAGGGACTTGATCAATCCGAGTGTCAGTGTCGTCGAGCACGAATGTTGAGACCTACCTTCCTGCGGGAACCAGCGGACAAGTTGGACGTTGGATAGAAGTTCCCGATCCCTGTATCCGCCGATTTCTTTTAGTCTGAACATGACCTCTCGCCACGACAATTCGGTTCACCCCGTGCATTCGGCGGTCAATCCGGCTCAACGGTCGCTTGTTGCAGTGCCAAAGTCGGTGGAACTAGACACACGTATTGAAATGGCGTCTTGGAGTTTTGCTCAAAAGGATTTTGAGTCTGCCACACAGCACGCCGAACAGGTGCTAGAAGAAGTCCCATGTGATCCACGAGCGTTATCACTGATTGCAGCCTGTCAGATTCTACTGGGAAATCTTGACGCGGGGATTGTTAAACTGAATCGAGCCAGCGACGGAACTTCCATCGAACGTTACGAGGCCGTGGTCGAGGAAGCGTATGAGCATCTTCGATTTTGCGACGACGATACGGTCGAGATCGAATGGAGTGGATTCAACGAGTGCATTCAGTTTCTGTCTCAGCCTGAATTCGCCAGCGACGAAGACGAAAGGGCGTGGGAGGTTGCCTTGAAACGAGCTCGCGCGTGTGTGGCACTGGAGCGGGGTGAGATTTCAGATGCGATTTTGGATCTGAAGAATCATCTGCGTCGCTTTCCAAGGGACGTGGAAGCTCGGTTCGAGTTGGCTCGGGCGTACTTTAAGAAGAGAGACTATCGCATCGTCACCGAATTGCTAAGACAGGTGCTCGATGAGAAGCCCAGACACATTTTTGCCTTGAGCATGATTGCGCGTGTCCGAGCGTTGGAGGAAGATTTTACTGATGCGGTTGGATATGCAACGGAATCGCTTGAGTTGAATCCGCAGAACTGTAGAATTCGGCTGGACCTTGTTGAATATTTGTTCGAATCACAGCAGTATCAGCAGGCACTCGACGTGATGGCCGATGCCACCAAGTGTAGCTGCGGTTGGTTTCGTATGCTTCACGCCAGCATGCAGTGTCATCTTAAGTTGCAGCAATTCGAATCAGCAATGGATTCCTGCCAAGAAATGCTCGCGTGTCAGGAATCGGAAGTGGATCCGGAGATTGATCTGGTCGTTGGCCAGCGAATTGCGGCCGCTCATGACGTATTACTGACGGCGAAGCTCGACGGCTTGGAGCATGCGATGCTGAAGCTTGAGCAGGACGCTGATCGCTTAACCGTTGATAAATGGTTCGCGTTAGAAACCGCGACGCTCTATCGTGAGTACGAGGAATACGAACTTGCGGCTAGGTTGATTGAGTGCCTTTCGTATGAACATCCTCAGGACGCTGAGGTTACATTTGCACTTTCGATCGCGGAATCTGAGATTGGAAACTACTTAAACGAAAGACTGCTGTTACGGCAAGTCGCTGGTCAGTTGTCAGATCGCGCCATCGTGTCGCTTCGACTGTCAAGCTCGTACGAACGCGAAGGCCAGTTTAAAGAGGCGTTGTACTGGGCTTTTTGTGCTCACCTAGAAGGTGATTCGCAGGGCCGGGTCGAATACCAAGTCGCGAGGGTTTATTGTCAGTTGGAATCATTCGACGTTAGCCGTCAATTCCTCGATTCGGCCATCGATTGTAATTCCTCGTTCCGCGGCCGCGCAGCAGCGGACGAAGTGTTCGCCCCGCTGAATCTGAGCCACTGATCGCGGATCGGGTTGCCCCGTTTGCCAACCACTTTTTTGTATGCTGTTTATCGAAAACGGTGGCAAGTTTTCTCCTGTTTTCTGGCGACTTCTGGGTCTGCCAACCCGCGCCGAGAATCAAAGTAAGATTCTTTGAGTCTTGGTGTTCTAACGAGGAATAGGTGCGCAGTTTACGTTTTCAGCGAACCAAGGTGATTGAGTTCACGTTCTAAGAGCATCGCAGAATTTGTTGGGAGTGAAGAACAGAGCTGTTGGGTGGACAGTTTTTCAGCATCACAAAAGTAGCCGAGGGAGTGGGCGACGGAGTGTGCTTTGTAGGAAAACCAATCTAGGAAGTCCGCTATCGCGGGTGTCTCTTGCGTCAACCATATTTTTTTGGGGTGTTCGTTCGGTTGAGATTTCCGATACTGTGTTTCCAGTTCGAGTAGCCGGTCGGCTGCGGGCTCTTTTTATCTTCTCATTTATCAACGCGTGATCGTGCGTTCAGAACGCCATTGCAAAAACAGGAAATTTGATGACAGCTCAAACCAAAAGTGCTCAGCAAAAAATCGTGACGTGTAAAGATTCCAAAACGGCTCCGTTGGTCACCAAGATGCCGTTGCTCAACGAAGGCGATGTCGAGTCGAAGCGACAGGAAGTGCTCGATTACTTTCACAACTCATTCACGCTGTACGAAAGTCTGTTCGAATGCCTTGCCGGTGACGAGGCGTTCTACCATCGAGCGAACAACCTTCGACAGCCGCTGATCTTCTATTACGGGCACACGTCCGTCTTCTATATTAACAAGCTGAATGTTTCCAAGCTGATCGATCAGCGAGTTGACCCGGCACTTGAGTCGATTCTGGCGATCGGTGTCGACGAAATGTCGTGGGACGATCTGAACGACGCCCATTACGATTGGCCGACTCCAGCGCAGGTCAAAGCGCATCGTGACGCGACTCGGCAGATCGTGGATGCGTTTATTCGTGAGTGCGATTTCTCATTGCCGATCGACTGGGAAAGCCCGCTGTGGATCATTTTGATGGGAGTTGAGCACGAGCGGATTCATCTTGAGACATCGTCGGTGCTGATGCGGGAGTTGCCGATCGAAATGGTCAAGGCGCATCCGGTTTGGGGAAATATTTGTCAGCAGACAGCAGACGGTCCAGAGAACGAACTGATCCAAGTTGCCGGCGGTCAAGTCGAACTGGGGAAGTCAAAATCCAACCCGATCTACGGATGGGACAACGAGTACGGTTATTCGGCTGAGGAAGTTAAACCGTTTCAAGCGTCGAAGTATTTGGTTTCGAATCGAGAGTTTCTTAGCTTCATCGACGCGGACGGTTATCAGAATCGCTCGTACTGGACCCCGGAAGGCTCGAACTGGCTCGACTTTAGCAAGGCTCTGCACCCGGTCTATTGGCTCAAGGCGGACGATGGCAGTTATCAGCTGCGTACGATGTTGGAAGTGATCGATATGCCTTGGGATTGGCCTGCGGAAATTAATTACTTGGAAGCCAAGGCTTTTTGCAATTGGAAAACCGAACAGACCGGGACTCATGTTCGCATGCCGACCGAAGCCGAGTGGTATCGTCTGCGTGTGGGCCTAGACACGGATCAGCCGTACTGGGACGAAGCGCCGGGGAATATCAATCTGGAGCAGTACATGTCCCCCTGCCCTGTCGACGAAAACCAGTTCCACGATGGCCTGTTTGATGTGATCGGGAACGTTTGGCAGTGGACCGAGACTCCGATCGACGGTTTTGACGGTTTCGAAGTGCACCCCACCTACGACGATTTCTCGACTCCAACTTTCGACGGTAAGCACAATCTGTTCAAAGGCGGGTGTTGGATCTCGACCGGCAACTACGCGATCAAGGAAGCGCGTTACGCGTTCCGTCGGCATTTCTTCCAGTATTCGGGATTACGGTATGTCGTCGCTGAACCGCTGGCCGAGCCGGAAGTTAGCATCTACGAAACGGATCAAATGGTTTCTCGATACATCGAGTTCCACTATGGCGCACCGGTTGATGAAATGCCAAACTTTCCCGTCGCTTGTATCGATGAAGTGTCAAAGCACTTGGAAAACCGCACTTGCGGTAAAGCACTTGATCTTGGTTGTGGTACGGGCCGAACAGCATTTGAGCTGGCTAGGTATTTTGATCAAGTCGAAGCCGTTGATCTGTCGGTTCGTGTGATTGAGCCCCCGACAAACCTTCAGAAGGTCGGTCGCCAACGGTACGTTTGTGTCGACGAGGGAGAAATTAATTCCTTCCATGAGATTCAACTGTCGGACTTTGAGGGATACGACCAACTGAAGGACAAGATCGCGTTCATGCAGGGCGACGGTTGTAACTTGGTCGACAAGTATCGAGGCTACGACTTGGTGTACGCCGGAAACGTGCTCGATCGCATGTACGATCCGGGCAAGTTCCTTCAAGATATTCAAGAGCGTATCAACGACGGCGGGTTGCTGGTCTTAGTTTCTCCTTACTCGTGGGACGAAGAGTTTACGCCACGTGATAAATGGCTGGGTGGTTTCAAGGCTAACACCGGTGAAAACTTTACGACGCTCGAAGGCATCCGCCGAATTCTTTCAGACAACTTTGAAATGGTTGGAAAGCCTGCCGACATTCGTTTCGCCATGCGAGAGTCGACTCGTAAGTCGCAGCACGGAGTCTCCGAGCTTACCGT
>CAZLYM010000037.1:0-23617 GCA_964563475.1 uncultured Pirellulaceae bacterium | reverse complement strand
GCTGGTGGTTGGCCAAGGTGGTCAGAAATACGGACTGTTGGCATTTTTTTCGCCCATTCAGTCGTTACGGATGGAGTCGATCTCCAACGCGGAACCTTGGGTCGGTTGGTTTATTCTGGCTTGGTCGCTTCCTTTCGTTTTTATTGCGATTTGGTTCTCGATGCGTCGTGCATTAGATGCAGGATTTTCGCCATCGATAGCGCTATGGGCGCTCTGCCCAGTCGTGAACTTGGTGTTCTTCGTGATCATGAGCTTTGTTCCTTCGCGACCTATTGCGATCACAGAAAATGCGGACGCTCATAAGCTGTCTCAACAGCGAGACACCGGGGCGTGGCTGATGACGATCCTTTCGGCTCTCGCTCTCACTTTGGTGGGTTTGGGTGTTAGCGTCTACTTGCTGGCAGACTATAGCGCAACGATGTTTTTGAGCGCTCCGGTTTTTCTAGGCGTGGTGAGCGGTTACTCGCAGACAAAGTATTTGAAAACGAAAAACCCCGGGCCAGCGATGCTCGTTGCCGTCGGGGCGATGGCCTTGGGGTTAGCAGTGGTCGTCGCGATTGGCATCGATGGACTGATTTGCATTTTGATGGCGGCTCCGATCATGTTGCCGGCAGCGATCGTCGGCGGGTTGCTGGGCTACTTGATCGCACAGGCAACAATGAGTGGACCAGCGTGGCTGGCCGTAGCGTTTATCCTGCCTTCCTCTGCCACGATTGAGCATTGGTTGACCAAACCGGTCGAATACGAGGTCGTGTCCGTGGTCGAGATCGACGCCAGCCCGGACGATGTATGGCAAACCGTTGTCGCGTTTCCAGAAATCGAACATCCACCCGGTTGGTTGCATCGCTTGGGTGTGGCGTACCCGGTACGAGCGAGAATTGAAGGGCAGGGCGTTGGTGCGGTTCGATATTGCGAGTTCTCAACGGGAGACTTTGTCGAGCCGATCACTGTTTGGGATCAGCCACGGAGGCTGGCATTTGATGTTCAGGATCAACCGTGTCCGATGGATGAAATCAGTCCGTGGGAAGATATTCATCCGCCTCACCTGCATGGCTATTTGACAAGCCATCACGGAGAGTTTCGTTTAATCGAAACATCAGATGGTGGCACGCGATTGGAAGGCCGCACGTGGTACTCCGTTGATATGTACCCGCAGATCTATTGGAAGAAATGGACGGATCAAATTATTCACTCGATCCACTTCCGAGTACTTAATCATATTCGCGACGTGGTTGAAACACCGGATCAATGAAGTAAGTTCGTGCCTCAAAGTCGTGGTGGCATTCACTGGCGTCATGACGATTTGCATCATCGATCGTCGTGCAGAAGGCAGCTTACCTAGGCGGATACAGAAACGGGTTCTCGCCGGTATCTCGGAAGCGTTGCTGTCGCTCTTTTTCCCGATCCAGCAAGATCATTCGGCTTTCAAAGTAGAGGTTTTCTACTTTCCGTTGGGATGAACTGAACAGGCGAAACAAAGAACTGGGGAGTTTTCCTTTTCGACCACCCCATTTGTTCTGCAATCGCTTGTGGCCTTGAACGCCCAGTCCGCGTTCCAGCAATTCGTCCTCCAAAGAGAGAAAGATCTGATACGACCCCGGATCCCCTTGGCGGGCGCCCCGACCGATCAACTGCCAGTCGATGCGGCTTGATTCGTGCAATTCAGTCAGGACAACGTGAAGGCCGCCGCACGCTTTAACGTCTGGATGCAACGGAATATCGGTGCCTCGTCCCGCCATGTTCGTTGCCACCATCACACGTCCGGGCTGCCCGGCATCGGCAACAATCTTTGCTTCGTGTTCTTCGCGGCTGGCGTTGAGTACTTGATGAGGTAGCTTGCGGATCGACAAAAGTTTCGAAAGGTGCTCGGACTGGGCCAACGTACGGGTACCAATCAGCGTTGACTTGCCCTCCGTTTGGTGTTTCGCTGCGAGTTCAGCAACGGCTTCAAACTTCTCAGCCTGTGTCCGATAGATTTGCGTTTCCTGCTGGATTCGTTTCACGGGGCGGTGCGTTGGAATGCGGATCACCGGCAGGCGATAGACTTTTTTGAACTCACGTCGTGAATTCCATGCGGTGCCCGTCATTCCCGTCACGAATTGGTATCGATTGACCAGCGTCTGGATTGTCACCGAAGCTGCGGTCTCGGTTCGAGGTGAGATCTCCAGATTTTCCTTGGCTTCGATCGCCTGATGCAAGCCGCGTTGCCACTGTCGTCCTTCGGCGATCCGCCCGGTGAACTCGTCAAGAATCGCGACTTCATCATCAACCACCCGGTATTGAACATCGCGATCAAAACTCTCTTCGGCTTTGATGGCGTTTTCGACATACTCCACTAGCGTCTGGAGGCTGGCATTTCGAGTATGTTGATTCCCGGGTAGCTCGCGCAGTCTCAAAATTCCGGACGTCAGGAAGGAGAATTTGCGATCTTCGTATTCGTAGTCCCGAGACTCTTGAAATGCGTCCGCGTGTTTGTTTGCCCAACGAGCCAGACCGAAACGTTGCTCTTCAGCTTGTTCATCCTTCATTCCGATAATCAATGGCGTACTGGCCTCGTCGATCAGCAGGCTGTCGGCTTCATCAAGCAGCAGGTTGTTCTGCGTCGGAATCGTCCGTTCGTTGCCCCTTCGCTGGTTCAACTCATCTCTTAGGAAGTCGAACCCAAACTCCTTGGCGGTTCCGTAGGTGATGTCCTTCCGATATTGGTCGGGCCGTTCTTCTGGAGGGGTATTTCCGGTTATAGAGCCGACCGATAACCCAAGAGTACGAAATGTGGCGGCCGCGTATTCGGCGTCCCGGGCGGCAAGGTAGTCATTCGCCGTCGCCAGATGGACGCCTTCCTGCCGCAGGCTCAGTGCGTATAACGCCAGCAGGGCAGTGATTGTTTTACCTTCACCCGTTTTCATCTCGCAGATGTTTCCAGCCAACATCCGCTCGGCTGCATGTATTTGGACGTTATGTGCCGTTTTACCGGTTTTTCGACGAATGGCTTCGATTATGATAGGAAACGCATGGCGAGCGAGGATTCGTGAGTTGCAACCCGGTGTTAAAGAAAATTTCAGTGACAGGCTGCGTTCTCGCAATTCGGCATCCGAGAGTTGGCCAAAGGTTGCCAGTTCATTGCGAATGGTCTGAGCAAGTTGGTTGTCGTTTCGCTTCATGGAAAACCCTAACAAGTAACAGTTCTGTTACACTGTAATTGTCAATTCGAATAGACTCAAGTTAAAGTTTGATCAATGAAAGTTGGTACGCCGAATACTCGCGACAACTCTTTAGTGTATTCAAGACTCCTCCAAGATTTGAGATTGCACGCGGAAATTCGTCGAATGTTTATTTGGCGAAACGGTATGCAGCAACTGCAATTTTGCAGCCAATGGGATGAAGAACTGGGCGTTGTACCGGATCGTCTGGACCGCATTCGGCAAGTCGCCCTGAAAAAGCGGATGGTGGTGACTTCCATCGAGCAGACTGGGGTCCAGCAATCGAGCCCGGATCAGCAAGCAGCTGCGATCTACCGAGGTTTTGCGGACGCGTCAGTGCTGGAGCTACATCTCTTGCTTCATGACGATCCAGCCAAGATGAAGGATCAAGTCACCAAAATCGAGCAGACGCTCCAACCGATCGCCGATAATCCGGCTCTGCACGAACTTTTACCTGACGATCCAAAGCAGGACAACGGATCGCAGAACGGCAATCACTCGTCCAACGTGATCAAGGGACCGAATGTGGTTGCGAAGCCTAGCGCGACGACCGGTTCTAACGCGCCAGCCGAACCTAAAACGCCAGCGAGACCGAACGCGATGGCGGGGCCTAGCGTCATCGCTGGGTCCAACGGGGTTTCGTTGGGAGCTCTGGTTGAAAGTCAAGCGAATGGTCGCCGTAAATCATCCAAAACACCATCAACCAAAACATCACCAGCCAAATCAACAACCACCAAAAAAACCACTACCAAAAAATCGCCCACCAAATCAACGCGAACAAAGGTGTCGACACCTCGGGTCAGCCGAGATATTTTCGAATCACAGCACGGTTTGGTGGATTTCTTTACCAACATCAACGCCTCCTTGGATCGAAGCGAGACGGCGTTCAATGTTGTTAGCGAACTCCGCCGAGAAACCGATTCCGACCGCGTGTCGCTGCTCACGTTTGCTCAACAGTCGCGAGGCAAATTGGTTGCCACCAGCGGCGTGGCAAAAATCAACCGCAAGGGGCGCGAGACGATTCAACTAGAGCAGTTGGTAAACCAGATTTGCCGACAGAATCATCCGTTCAGCTATCCCAGCAAGGATTTTCTGGACCTTCCCGAACGATTCCGCAGTCTCATTGAGAGCTATTTGACCAATTCGTCCGCACGTTCGTTGATGGTGATCCCGATCACCCTAGAACAGTCTGACGGCCCAGCCGACACGGAACTTAGCCGATCCCAGAGAAAGAAACAGGCTCAACGGCAACGCCGAACCATTGCGGCAATCGCGATTGAGAATTTTCAAACCAGCGAATTCAAACCGGATCAAAAGCGCTACCACGAAACATTGGCCCTGCGAGCCGGTGATGCTTACCGGAATGCGTTTTTGCATCAGCGTGCGTTTCTGTTTCCGCTTTGGGAGTTTCTCGGTCGGCAGTACGATTTTTTCATCGGTCGTCATTTCTCAAAAACAATGACAGCCCTTGTCTTGGCGACATTGGTGTTCGCTTGCATGTTCATTTTTCAGGGACAGTACCGTCTTTCCTGTGACGGCAGGTTGATGCCCGAGCAGCGGCGAACGGTTTGGGCCGAAGTCGATGGTATCGTTAGTGACATCCACGTGAAAACGGCCCAGGAAGTCAGTCCGGGTGAGCCGCTGGTTTCGCTTGAAAACAAAGACCTGAAGATCCAACAGCAAGAATATTCGGGCAACTTGTTTAGCTTGCGGCAGCGGTTAGATTCGGTGGACCGTTTGCTGGCGGCCGAGACTGATGACATTGCTGACACAGAAAGCAACACACGGCAGATGAGTGTCGAACGGGCTACCCTCGTCCAGCAAGTGAAAACGACCGAGGAGCAACTGCAAATCCTCGACCAGCAAATGGCGGCGCAGAACGTCGTCAGCCCTATTGGAGGCGTCGTGCTGACCGCCGATCTGCGCCGAGAGTTGGAGGATCGACCGGTCACTCAAGGGACGGCCTTGCTGGACATCGCGGATGTCGAAGGCGATTGGGTGTTGGAACTAAAGGTGCCAGACCGGAAAGTTGGCGAACTGCTGAAAACCCATGCGGAGTCCGATGATCCACTGCATGTTTCATTCGTTCGCTCCAGCGAGCCATCGGTTGTTTACGAAGGTCAAGTCAAAACGATCGATCTTTCAGCAAAGATTGACGACGAAGTGGGCCAGTTCCTGCGAGTGGTTGTGGATATCGATGCGACGGAGATTCCTACGAAAAACGTGGGCATGGAAACCGTGGCGTATCTGCATTGTGGACGCAAATCTTACGCCTACATCTGGACTCGCGAGATCGTCGATTTTGTACACAAGCACATCGTGTTTCCGCTTTTTTGATTCCTTGGTGATACCATGTCTCAGTTAGCGAAACACCAACCTCTGATGCTCCGGCGTCGACTCGACCTAGTCGAATCGGTGCTGGTCTGCCAAGGCGACTACGTCTCGGTGATCAAAGA
Organism: uncultured Pirellulaceae bacterium; assembly: GCA_964563475.1. Classification (GTDB taxonomy): domain Bacteria; phylum Planctomycetota; class Planctomycetia; order Pirellulales; family Pirellulaceae; genus Mariniblastus. Next base: position 17,961 of record CAZLYM010000037.1, on the reverse strand, counting down.
CCCAGTGTCGCTGCAATATTTTCATCTGGAAGGCCCAGACCGATGCCTCCTGCAATTGCTTGATGGGCGGCGAACCCTATCCGACGTTTGTGAAGCGTTGCAGCGGCAGTTTCCCGAGTCGCAGGTCGAAGAACACACCGTTCACAGCGGGATTCAGCGTTTCCATCAGCAAGGGTTGCTCATTTCTACCGCAGCGGGACTGGGCGGCAGCTATCTGAAACGAGGCCGCAAGCAAGTGCTCGACAAGGTCAACGAGTTCTTCTCCAGCATTTTGGCGATGCGTTTTCCGGGCGTCAATCCGACCCGGTTTCTCGACTGGTGCAAGCCAGTGGTGAGCAAGATATTTCACCCGGCGGTGTTGACTGTCTGCGTGATTTACATGTTGATCGCCGCCTGTACTCTGCTGGTTCGGTTGGAAGAGTTATATCTTGAAATGCCACGTGTCGGCGCATTTTTCTCATTCGAGAATCTGCCATTCTTCGTGGCGACGATCTTTCTGACCAAAACCATTCACGAGTTCGGGCATGCGTTCGTATGCCATCATTTTGGAGCGCAGCCACACGCGATCGGGTTCATGCTGCTGGTGCTTTCGCCGGCAGCCTACTGCGACGCCAGTGATTCGTGGATGCTGAAAAAGAAGAGCCAACGAATCCTGATCGCGATGGCGGGGATGTATTTTGAGCTGATACTCGCAGCGACGGCGGTATTCGTCTGGCTGATGACCGATCCCGGTTGGTTGCACCTGTTTTGCGTCAATCTGATCATCGTCAGTTCAGTTTCGACCATTGTTTTTAATGCTAACCCACTGTTGCGCTACGACGGTTACTACATTCTTAGCGACTACTTGGAAATTCCCAATATGTCGAAGAAGGCCAACGAGTGGTTGCTTTCGGTTAGTCGACAATTGTTTTTGGGAATGCCACCCATTCGCAATCTGCAACTTCCGGACCGAAAACGAACGGCTTTTTACATCTACGCGGTTGCCGCGTTTATTTATCGTTGGTTTGTCATGGCGGTGATCTACTGGTTCTTGATCACGCTGTTTGAAAGTTATCACTTGGCTGTGATTGGATATTTGCTGGCTGGGATTTCGATCGGAAAAACTCTTTATGGACCATTGTCAAAAACGTGGAAATTTTTTACTCGCCACGGAGCGACTCAGGAGATCCAAATGCCTCGTTTGATTTATTCTTCGCTGTTAATCGCCGCGCTGATCTATGCCGTTTTGTTCGTGCCACTTCCGCGTGCGGAATATGCTTATCTGGTGACGCGTCCGGTTAACTACCGCACGGCCTACGCGGAATCGGCGGGTGTGCTCAAACAAGTATGTGTGAAGCCGGGCGAGCAAGTTGCCAAGGGAGATTTGTTGGCGACACTGGAAAATCACGACCTGCGCAAGTCGGTTATCGAACTCACTTCACAACAGGCTCAGTTCCAGTCGACTATCGAGATCTACGAATCGTTTCCGGAAGATGCTTCCGTTTCGCCGCTCGAATTTCAACAAGCAGTCGCTGATCTTCGCAAGGTTGAGTCGCAGCTTGACGAGCGCCGTCAGCAGTTGGACAACTTGCAGGTTCGAGCCTCTTGCGACGGAACGGTGACTCCGCCGATTACGTTTGGTGTTTTGAACGTGTTGCAGAGTGGTGAACAACAAACCGACGTCGATTGTTTTGAATCTGAGGCGCTTAACCGGACGCTTGTCGACCAAACGCCCATTTGTGCAGTTGTTGAATCCGAAAAATTCGAAGCCCTTGCGTTTGTCGACCAGCGATCGATGACGCAGTTAGAGATCGGGCAGACAGTCGAGTTGCTTTTGGATGAGTACGCGACGAAAGTCTTGTCGGGCACCTTGGTCGAGATTAAGAGTAGCAGTTCCAAAGTCGTTCCTGATGGATTGTTGCGTCAGGCCGGAGGTTACATTGAAGCGGGGACGGGCGGTGCTGAGGGATCGCCACGGATTCCTCACTTTCAGCTGGCGATTCAACTAGACGAAGTGCCGGACGATTTGCCTTTGCAAACCGGCATGCGAGGCCAAGCAAAAATCGCGGTCCGCCCCGCGTCGATTTTTCAGCGTTTTCGCGAGATGATTCTCCGAGCGACCAGTTTTCGTTGAGCAGAAATGCCGAAATGGTGAAGTCAGCTAAATTTCTAGCACGAGTTGTTTTCGGATTTGGTGCTCAAGGTTTGTGAAGGCTGATTCTTGTAGATTCCCGAGTGGCTATCGTGCTTTTTCGACGTGTATTGTTTTACATCGTCTCAACACGTTTCCAGTCGGTGCCCGAGCCGCCCCGTCGCTACTCGTGTTCAAACGAATTACGAACTTGAAGAATGGTCGCGTTTTGAATCAACATCCTGCTGTTCGCGTTGTCGATAATCAAAACATTATTGCCGACTGGAATCAGATAGTCTGTGATTTGCAGTGGACTCAAGCCGTGTATGTTCGTTTCCGAATGCAACCAAATGGTGTCTTCTCCGAAGGTGAAATCGGTAACGACGTCTCTCTCTTCACCTGAAGGGAATCGAAAGCGATCATTGCCCGGACCACCTGTCAGCTGATCACTGCCCGTGCCGCCGTCGAGGTCATCATTCCCGGCATCTCCAAACAATTGATCCGCCCCTTGGCCACCATTTAGGATGTCGTTATTGGCGCCGGCGTGAATTTCATCACGACCATTATCTCCATAAAGACGGTCTCGTGCTCCACGAGAGGTGATAACATCGCTACCTGCCATTCCATGGACTTCGCCCTGCGCACCAAATACCAAGATCGTATTGTCCTGAAAATTTCCTGAGACATTCCAGATCGGTGGCCCAGAAAGAATGTTCAAGAACGGGTAGGTCGAGGCGGTTTCCACATTTTCAGGTACCGTGTAATCCGTGTTAGCAAAAAATGCCACGTCGTCTCCCTCATTGGCTCTCTCATTTGCGAAGCCATCGGCAACAAAATAAGTGTCGTTGCCCCGACCTCCCGATGCAATTTGTTCTCCAACTAAGAACATCACATCGTCACCCGAGGTACCAGTTATTTCTGTGGCGTCAGGATCCATTATTCCACCTTGCCGCGTTATCTCTTGCGCGATGGCACTTTTCATCGATTCAACCACCGGCTGCCATTGAGAAAGTGAGGCCAGATTGGTTCGTTGGTTTGGATCTCTACGCATGTGATACAATTCGATCGACCCATCCGGGTATAGATTCAACCGCATATCACGTCGCCGAAGTGAGCAAGAGCCAAGCATTGTTGTCAGAACAGATCGTCGGTCCAGCTGAAATCGATTCTCAGCAGTTTCTAGCAGGCTAATTCCGTCAAATTCCTCTGGAATCGACTGGCCAGCCCACTCAAGCACCGTCGGTGCAACGTCCAGCAAGCTCACACTATGACCGATTGTTCTGCCCGTTGGCAAAGATGGATCCACAACGATCAGCGGAACCTTTGCAGATGATTCCCACAGCGTAAACTTGTTCCACGTGAACTTGTCACCCAACTCATATCCGTTGTCAGACCAAAGTAGAATGCGTGCATCGGCCAAGGCCGGGTTACTATCAATCGCGTCAAGAATCTCGCCAACTTTCGCATCGGCATACGACGTGCTAGCCAGATACCCATGAATGAATTCTTTATCGAGATCGTTGTTGACCAGATAGTGGTGAAAATTGCTTACCAGTCGAAATAGCTGATAGAATAAACTGACATCCGAGAGATCTTCTTCTGGAAGTCCGGGCAGTCGGATGGATGCTCGGTCGTAAAGGTCGAAGTACTCTTGTGGGGCGATAAACGGATAATGTGGTCGAATGATACCGACTGACAGAAACAGCGGATCACCTTGGCCATCCCAGTTCCTTAGCTGGTCAGCCGCCCACGCGACATGTCTATCATCGGCCGATAGAACCCCTTCTGCCTGAATGCTGGCGACTCGGCCCGCAGGTAATCTCAACCGACCTGGAGCTTGGAAAAATTCATCGTGAATTTGCTCCATCATCTGTCGATCGGAGCCCCGGGAGCTGGTATGCATTACTTTGCCCGTGCCAAAGACTCGATATCCTGCGTCTTGCATCCGTGACATCAGAGTGTCTTCTTCGGTCAACGTATCAAAAAATTGAGTAGGTTCGGCCTGATGGATCTGTGTTTGAAGAGGTGATAGGCCCGACAATGCTGACGAACGAGATGCATTGCAAACAGCGATTGAACAGAACGCATTCCCAAACGTCGTCCCGCGAGCAGCCAATCGATCCAAATTGGGAGTTTGAATTTCAACGCCAAATCGACGCCGAGACCTCCGGTAATCGAATAGATCATCCAACACAATCATGACGATCGGTGGCTTTGAGCTGACACCCGAGTCTTCAGCTCTACATGTTGCGCTGTGAAGCGATGGCGACATGAAGAATAAGCAAAACGCGCAGATGCCGGACAGCAGAGTAACACGGCTAAAGAGTCGTTCGAGTCCAAGGGATGTGTCAGACAAGAGTTGGGATACGTCGAAAATGTATATCATGGTTGCGGAGTCCATTGGGAATTGACGCTTACGGCAATGCACCCCGCTGAAAATGTCGACCACAACAATCGCAGGATGATGACGAATTCAGCTTGCCAGTTTACCCAGAATGAAATCAGATTGGCCTAGAAATTGCCTGTTTTGGGCCGGGGAAACCCCATTATCCGCAGTTTAGTTGGCCGCCCACACGACCGGCTTTCGTGAATTGAGCAGGCAACTGGGAGGATATCCTCAACTATTCTCTAAACCAAAGTACTTGTGAATAAAGGGCTTGCGGTCGCCTTCGTGTTTGGCGTACTGGACCATGGCCAGTAACTTGCGCTGGTCGCGTTCTCGTTTGGAGTCCAGTTTGGCCGGATCGCGAAGATGGTCCGGAAGATTGGATACGACTTCCACTTCAAGCGGATGCAGGCTGCCCTCGATCACGCCCCAGCGGTCGAGCATCCCCAGCGTGGTCTCAAGGCGGCGATCGTGTTTCTGCTTGGCGTGCAATTTTTCTCGCAGCCACTCGATCCCAAAAGCTCGGATCTGTTCAGGCTCGTTCTTCAGCAAGTACCAAACACGCTCGTAGTATTCGGCGTCGGGATTGCTCCATTGGATGAACTCCATCTGCGTCGCCAGATCACGCTCGTCGTACATCAGCAAGCATTTCGATGGCAAACCGTCTCGTCCGGCGCGGCCGATTTCTTGGTAGTAGGACTCCAGCGAACCTGGCAGGTCGGCATGCAGAACGTAGCGGATGTCAGACTTGTCGACTCCCATGCCGAAGGCGTTGGTGGCCAGTACCAGATGCCCGTCCTCGTTCATGAACGAATCCTGAATTTGTCGCCGGCGATCACGAGGTAGGTCGCCATGGTAAACCAGATGGGGAATTTTCTGTTCCCACAGGCTTTCGCTGAATTCGGTCAATGTGCGAATCAAGGTAAAGTAAACGATCCCGCTGCCGTCGATGTTCTTGCGGGTCGCGACAATCTGATCTCGCTTCGCATCGTTGTCCCAAGTGGGTACGACATCCAGCGAGAGATTGGGGCGGTCGATCCCCGCGTGAAAATGACGAACTTGGTCTTCACCCAAATTAAGTTGTCGAACGATATCGGCTTGGACATCAGGTGTAGCGGTGGCGGTCAATGCGATAGTGGTAGGGGAACCTAGCATTTGGCGAAGTTCGCCCACGCGAGTGTAGTCCGGTCGAAAATCATGCCCCCACTCGCTGATGCAGTGAGCTTCATCGACCGCCAGTAATACGATGTCGCGTTTGGAAAGCACTTCCCGAAAGTCGTCTTTACGAAAACGTTCGGGCGTCACGTACAAGATGTCGTAAAGGCCTTCGCCAATATTGGTGTACCGTTGAAGCCGCTCATGCCTTTGCAAAGACGAATTGATAAAGGTTGCATCGATTTTTCGGTCGAGCAATCCATCAACTTGGTCCTTCATCAATGCAATCAGCGGCGATAGTACCAAGGTTAGTGGGGCTCTGTGATCGCGGTTATGATCGCGATCGGATGAGTGCCGCGAAGCCAGCACCAGCGCAGGGATTTGATAGCAGAGGCTTTTGCCCATCCCGGTCGGCATGATCACCAAGCAATGGTTGCCCTGGAGAATTTCTTGGACCACTTCCGCTTGATGATTGCGAAACTGTTCGTGGCCGAAAACATCGGCCAAGATTTGCTCGGGCGAACTGGGATGAGACTGAGGCATGCTTCCTCATCTAAGTAAAAACGTCGTATCGTAGTTGGCGAATGTTGGCTTGACGACCGCAACCTTTTACCCAAGAACATCAGGGTATTGTAGAACAACTGTCCCAGTTGTTTTGCTGGCGAAGCCAGCTGGGCGCAAACAATCGAGACTTATGGGTATCGCGGGGTGGCTTTCGCTTGTCACCCTAGAAAAAGCGCATGCCGCCAGCAGAAAAATGACTGACGGCAACTGAAAGCTCAGCCAAAAAACGCCTTGAAAAACGGTGTTTTCACGTAATTTATCGGAGGAATCGCCGCTGAGAGCCGGCGTTGCGGGTGAGTGCAATGCTGGAGACGGCAACCTGCTCTATGAAGATAGGCGGTATGTGAAATAAACTACCGGCCTTGGTGACAACTAGATCGACTAGACAACTGTGACGGATTATCAAAGGGAAGGGATTCAGATGAGCAAAATTGTATTGGCACTGGCCGTAGCTGCCGGCCTGATTTTGTCAGCTTGGCTACCACAACTTGACGCCCAAGCCCCTAAAAAAAGATCAAAGCGTGCTCAAGAGACCAAGCAAGTAAAATCTTTTGAAACTAGATTCTGGCAGTATCTGCTGTCCAACAACTACAAAAACTGGGCTCCGCCTGCAGGCCAGGGGGGTGGTTTCTTTGACGGTAGTTCGGCACATGGTCAGTTGCACAAGTTGTATATGAATCGTACCGCGGCCGGTAATCCTGATACGTTGCCCGACGAATCTGTGATTGTGATGGAAAACTACCAGAGTAATAAGATGCTGGAATCCATTTCCGTGATGCTCCGTTCTGCGGGTTCTAATCCATCACAGCAAGACTGGTACTGGATCACGTACGCCCCGGATGGTTCGGTGATTGGTTCGGCCAAAGACAACCATTCAGACGGACCCGCTAAGGAAGTGCCAAACTCATCTTTTGTCAGCACGGCGGGTGCGATGGTTCTTGGAAGCAGTTGTGTTCAGTGCCACCAAAAGGCGCCCGGTCAGGACTTTGTGTTTTTCAACAGCGACAAAGGACAATTGGGCGAAGTGACTCTTGAGCTGGGACAATAGGAGCCAGCGGCGAATCAAGTACAGCAGAAGGCAAGTTCGAAGTCGTTCCCGAACAATTCCTAAGGGAATACTCATTTGAGTTCCCAAAGTACACCTTGTCCCGTCCCGTCGCCGCAGAATCGTACGAGCGAAGCTTTTTGGTGCCGATTGAGTGACTTGATCGCATCGGCCAATCTTCGCTTGGGGTCGATGTTAGGTTCTTGAGGCAATGGGTCGTCAATGTGAGCCGGCCATCCTTCTTCTTCGAAGGTTGCGAGGATCGTTTCCTGATTCGCGGCTCGCCATTTGAACTTCTTCACCACCTTTCCCGCGCAATGCAGTTCGTGGCGTTGGTCGTCCCATGAGGGTTTGAGTTCCGGTTGAGCGGATGAGGTTTGGCTACTCTGACCGTCAGCGGATTGACGGAGTTTCGCGTCTGTTAGGCATTGCTCAACAAGTTCGGAACCTAAATCAGCGATCATGAACATCGCGTCGGAGGTAAAATCCGCATGGCGCTTCGGGTGCGATTTAGGACTGTTGGGATCAAGAACGGGCATAGATTCTTTCACAACGTTTTTTAACAGGAGCCACTTTAGTTCTTCGCGTCGCAGATCCATTTGAGATAACTCATCCCAGCTGACGGAAAATTCTTGTCTCTCACACTGACAATCAGCGGCCAGTCTGGCAGCCTGATAGAGCCGTGTGACCGCCAGCCAGACCGGTTTGCGAAACATGGAAATACTGGAAATATCTGAAAATGGTGACGTGAACCAATCGATGTCAGCCCGCGAGTTGAGATCTTCTGAGTTGAAGGGGGGCGTGGGATCGGCTGAGAAAAACGGCCAACTGAAATCTACGTGACGATCCGAATCCGGTCCGGATCGAGTAAAGTTCAGTGCTTCGGAAGATGACATGATAATTTCCTCGATCGCACTTGGGACACGAAATAATCTTAAAGCCATTCTTCACGCGAGCGTGAAAGAAGAGCTCGGACGAAAGTTGGACGAACGTGAACGAGCATGCGAGTAAGAAGCGATCAGTTGAGCCACGGTTTCATCGTCTCCTGATTAAAGCAGTTTGTGACCAAGTGTCAAACATTTTCTGCATCGCCCTGTAGAGTATTTCGGACATGGCTGACGCCAGCCCGAATAATTCGTCGGCCTTGCGCGTCTTGGTTTTCGCAAGGTTTTATCCTTGCTTCCAAAACAGTGCGCTGTCTCACCAAGCCAGAAAACCCCGTAAATAGCATGGCGAAGTGCCAATTCGAAAACACTGATGCAATATTCGGGCTAGGGGCAAGCTCGCAAACGTTTTGCGAGGACACTGGATTGGCTCAGAATCACGGTAAGCCTTGGCTAATTCATCCCAATTTGCCATTAGAGAGAAACGGCAGCTGATAAGGGTGAAGATTTGGCGATTGTGCACGTGGAATCCGAAACGGATCAGCGGGTGACCCACTCAGTGTATAGCGGCCCGAGATCTTTAAACGTCAGTCCGAAAGTATCTTTCAAGCTGGCCTCGATAGGTTTACCTTCTTTGATCTCCCGGACGAATTGTCGAAACTGTCCGTCTTTGTTTCGATCAAGGAGGATATCAACCAAAGTGGATGCGGTCCCGTAATGTTCGAAAGAGATATTCTTGGCCTCTAGGAAATCCCCCCATCCTCCAGCGGCCTTGACCGCTTGGGCCGATTGTTTCTGGCGTTTGGTGATCCGGCCATCTTTCATGATTGCGTCCGCAACCCAGTCGGCCATCCCTTCGTTCAACCACGAATCCACCGATGCACTGGAAAGATAGCGATGGATGAAGCCGTGAGTTGTTTCGTGAATCAGCACGCTGCCAAAGAAGTTTCCGCTATCGCCCAGAAAACCGGCGAACTTGACTTCACCGTTGCCAAACATGTGGCACAGCCCGGCACTGCCAGAAAGCATCGCAGGGTTCTTGACACCCATCACTTTGGCTTCGTACAGCATGTAGTTTTCTCGTTTTTGAAAAATCACGACCACGCATTTTCCGCACCATACGTTCTTCTGGACCGACACTCCAAAGGCGCCGCATAGTTCTCGGTACATGGCGTCCAGATTTTCCAAGTAGCCATTAACCTCTTCCGGCGTAATGTCAGTAAATACCGTAAAGAATTCAGTGTCGATCAATCGAAAGGGCACATCCGGCATCTTCTTTCGCACGCCCTTAAGAAACTGGCTCTGCCGTTCAAGAAATTGATTCTGTTCCGACTCACTGAGAGGCTTCCAGATGCGGTGCCCCATCTTTCTCAATCGATCATTAATCAGTTTTTCTTTTTCTAGGCGTTCAGTCTTCTTGTCCGAGCTGAACACAAGGCCTCGTTGTTTGCGGTCATAGACTAGGTCCAGTGGCTGATGATCCACATACAATTCAGCGACTTTTTTTCCTCGAATTGTTTTGTTCCGCTTCTCGCCTGGAACTTTCACTCGCAAGCTTGAGATGCTACCCGGTTGCTTCCCTTCAGTGACTTTGACGACTTCGTAAGGCCCCTCGGACATGAAGTTTTGAAAAGTCACTTCGATGGTCTTTCCTATCAGGTCCGACTGTTTTGAATCTTCGTCCGTTTCCTGCGCCCTGATTGCGCCGGCATGAGTCATCAGCAGTGAACCGACCAGTAAGGCCGCAATGAGGTTTAACGATCGTGTGTTCAACATGGGTAGGGGGTCGTCAGAATGAAAGATGTGAATTAACGCCAGTTATTGTAGCCATGAGGACCGGCTTTCGAAAGTAAATTACCTTCCGATCGTAAATCCCTAACTCTGGCCAACCAGAAGCCATTCCAAGGCTCCTTATGCTTGCGCTGAAAAACGACGCCTGTCGTGCTACACTGGACGTAAAGGAGAAAGCCGTTATGAGGAGAAATCTATCGTGTCACCGAAAAACCTGATTTTCCAAACCATTGGTTGTCTGCTTCTGTTGGCCATCTCGCTTGGCAGTGGCGCGACAACGGTGCAGGCCCAAAATGTTGGTAGCATTCCCAGTCCGCTGCCCAAGGCATGGGTATTGGACCAGACAGAGACGCTTTCTGATTTGCAGAAAAAATTGATCAACGAATTGTGCAAAGAGATACAGACCGACTACAAACGGCAAATGGTGGTGGCGGTAATCAGATCGACAAACGGGAAAGACCATCGGCGTTTCGCGGTGGAGCTGTTCAACAAGTGGCGAGTGGGAGCGGGTTACAAAAACCAAGGCGTGTTGGTTTTTGCGGCCATGGAGGATAGAGCGTCCGAGATCATTCTTGGTCATGGGATCGACAACCGAGACACTGTCCGAGCGGCTCAGTCGATCATGGACAAGGTCATGGTTCCCAAGTTCAAAGCGGGGGATGCCGGATCGGCGATCTATGAGGGCGTCCATGCCTGTTCAAAACGAATCATTGGAGTTGGTAAGCTCAAAGTCGAGCCGAAGCTGCCGGAAATCACTGCCGAACAGCCTGTCGTGACGGCAGAGCAACCGCTCGATCCCGATGCAGCAATCCCAGATCCTGCTGGGACGACCGCTCGTTCGAATGCCGGCACCGATTTGGGTGGCTCGTTGGAAGCCAGTATCAGTGAGGCGAACGAAGTAAATGGTCTGGATCGCGGGATTCAAAAGCCGAGTGCTGCAGACGGGACGGTAGATCAAACGGATCTTTCGTCAGACGTGCTTGCCGAGGCCGCCGGTTTTCGGCCCGTATCGCTTCCAGATCGACCCGTTGCCAGAAAATCGATTCCTCGGAACTCCTCGCAACCAGGACGACCGCGCGTCAGGAGAAGACACAACGAGGCATTGCCTTGGTTGCTTGGAATTGGCGGCGTTGGATTGATAGGTTCTTTTTTTGGTGTGCGTCACTACCTGAGGTATCGGTCTCGGATGTGCGAAACATGTCGGCTTGAGCGAGTTCTTTTGACCGAAGTTCAGGATGATGAATTCCTGAATGAACCCCAGCGCATCGAAGAGAAAATTGGCAGCGTCGACTACGACGTCTGGGCGTGCCTCGAATGCGAAGACGTTGTCAAACTGCGTTACGGTCGCTGGTTGACGCGGTATTCAAGGTGTCCCGATTGCAGCTACGTGACTCGTTTCAAGATCACGGAAACGGTAATACGCGCCACCACGAGAAACGGTGGGCTGGTACGCGTCAAAGAGTTTTGCAAGCATTGTGATTACCATCATGTTTATACCTACGCGACGCCTCGCATTCAAAAAAGCAGTGGGTCATCGGGCGGTAGTGTTTTCTCGGGTAGGTCAGGCGGGTCAAGCAGTTCGGGCGGTGGATTTTCTTCGGGTGGCGGCGCGAGCGGGCGTTGGTAATGGACACTCCTCCGGTGCGTCGACAGGACATCACGGCGGCGGTCAATTTGAGCGGATTCGATTCTTGGAAGTCGCCGCTTGATTCAAGCCAGCTAAAACGCCCCGCGACTCGACCGAGCCACCTGCCGGGCTGCGGTCGGCAGGCTGCGGTGATGATGGTGCTGGTCGCCAGTCAGTCAAGAAATTCAGACGCAAGTCCGGACTTGTTGCTTATTCGCCGCAGCGAGCATCTTCGATACCACGCCGGTCAGATCGCGCTGCCGGGCGGTCGTCAGGAACCCAACGAGCCATTGTTGCAAACGGCCATTCGCGAAACGGAAGAAGAGATCGGTGTCTCGATACAAAACCAGGACATTGTTGGCTCGTTGCGATCGATCTACATCCCTCCATCGGATTTCACACTGACTCCGTTTGTCGCATGGTTAGACCAAGAACCAAACATTTCCATACAAATCGAAGAAGTCGAATCGCTGATCACACTCCCACTGGCAAGTCTGACCGATCCCGGGGCTCAAACGACGGCGCGAGTTGTTCGAGACAATGGGGAAACGATAGAGGCTCCCTGTTATCGATGCCAAGATACGCGTGAAAATCATGTTGTCTGGGGAGCGACAGCACTGGTGATCAGTGAGTTGATTGCTCGACTGAACGCACTTGCACTTTGACGCATGTTTCCGGATTGAATCTCTCAATGGCTTGTCGATGAATTGGGAGCTGAAATGGCCGGATATCCGATGCAAACGGACTATCCGGTATTGCGTTTGAGACGCGAAATTCCATTTGTTCAAGATTTTGAAGTCCCGAGATAATAGTCGGACGTACGGTTATTGCGGGTCACAAGCGGGGGGCATGAACTGAGTTCAGGTGAGTGTTCGATGTTTTGTTTGGCCCAATCCATTTTGCCGGAATGTGGATTCTTGGCTCATTTAAGAAGTTTGATTAGCGCGAGAAAATCACCATGATGATTAACCAAGGGATGATGTCTTCGAACCCGGAAGTCGAACGACTGATTCGAGAAATGCTGTCAGAAGACGCTCGTTTTGATCGCGAGTTGCGTTCCTCTCATCGAGAGAACCTCGTATTCCCGGTCTCGATATGTCCGAACGATGAAGGCGAGACAATCAATGGTTTTTCGCGCAACGTTTCGGTGAACGGTATCTGTGTCCTGTGTGATACGGAAATTGCGACGGGAGAACGTATGACGCTGGAAATTTATCGCTTGCACCGGCCCGAGCCAAGTCGTGTCCTTGCCGAGTGTCGGTGGTGTAAGCCGTTTGGCGACGAGTTCTTTGCATCTGGTTGGCAGTTCATAGGACTTGCGCGAGACTGATCTGCCGCCTAAAGATCCACAAGAAAAAAAGCCGTATCCAAAAATGGATACGGCTTTTTGTTTGGTGTGAGAGTTCTGGCCACACTTTGAGGATCGAACTCTGTTGGGAAGACTTGAATTAGCGATTCAAGTTTGGTCCCAATGCTTCACTGACTCGAAATTCTTCGACTTCGTACACGAAGATTGTATCTTCAGCGATAACGTTTGGTTGCGAGTTGTTGTTTTCCATAACGCTGCGGACGACAAACTCACCACCTGCCGCACCGACTGCAGCAAATGTGAACTCATGCTTCTGTCCGGGCTCCAAGTTCGGCTTGGTGAAGACGAAGCTACGGTTGAACTCATCAACGGTGACACCATCCTGTTTGACCGGCATCAAGGTGTCAGGCAATTCGACGCGAACGGTCACATTATTGGCTTCACGACTGCCAGTGTTTTCGATCGCGACTTCGAACTCGGCTTTTTCACCAACTTGGACAGGCCCTGTCTGGTTGCGAACGTTCATGTTTATTTCAGCTCGTGTTACGACGTTGGTCGCCAGCCTGAACTGCTTGGGCTGATTTTCTCGTGACCGGACATCGACATGACAGATCTGCTGACCAGGCTTGGTCGCGATCGCTTTCAGTTGAATTAGTTCAGTCGCTTGGGCTGAGATCTGATCAAAGCTCCAAGTGAGTGTCTGATTTTTGTCGTTGGAAGCAGCAGGGCGATTGATGGTCGTGATCTTCATCCCTTCAGGAATATCCAGCTTGACTTTTACATTGGAGACGTTCGCTTCACCCGAATTCTCAAGACGAATCGTGTAGATGCCGTCGCGTTGGACAAAGTTCATACGAGGACCAGCCAGCGATACACTCAGCATCGGTTGAATGATCTTCAAGTCCAGCGAAGTCAATTGACTTTTGATGTTTCCGGCAGTCGCCACAAACGACAAATCGGTCATACCCGCTTCTTGAGCGATCGACTTGACGATCACCTTTCTGGTTTTACCAGGAGCCAAGCTTTGGGCGACTTTCATTCCTTTTTGTTCTGTAAAACGCAATGCGTCGGGCATCTCCGCTTCTAGCCGAACAGACTCGGCAGTTCCATCGCCCGTGTTTTCGATCATGATCACATGCTCGACAACGTCACCAACATTTACTTTATTGGGGCCTTCCACACGGACTTGCAGGATCGGCTCGCGAACGCCCACAGCGATGCTGTGTCGATTCTCAACAAGAATGTCAGTACCAATCTCTAGAGCCCGTTTTTGCGTTGGCACCATGTCGATCGTTACTTGACGCGTCTGATTCGGTCCAACGGTCGGGATCAGGTACTCGAAACGCTGTCCGCTGGAATCGCTTGGTCGCGGAACGGATGATTCAAATCGAGCATGCTCAGGCAAGGTGGTCAACAAGCGAACGTTCTGAATTTCGGTATTGCCCGTGTTTCGAACATTGATGGTCATCTTGGCGACTTCGTTCACGTTGATGAACTTAGGCGCGACGATTTCGGCGGTGATGGCTGGAGCACTCCGCGAAACCGAATGATTGGATCGATTGGTCGTAGTCGAGGCCGATCGAGTGGTGGGCCTGGATTTGACAGGCGATGGATTCACATAAGAATCGGGCTTTACCTGAGCAATGCGAGGAGTCGTTGGAGCAACCGATTGAACCCGGCGAGCCTGAGTGGGCTTGGCAGGGACGGCAGGTGCTTTCAATGTTGCAGGAACTGGGACAACTGGGTCCGATCCAATTCGGTCGAAGCGGATATCACCCGGCGCAGTCACAAGCGACTTGGGTACTGCAACGGTCTCGTTTATTTTGGTCGCAGCAGCTTTCGCCGATGAACGAAGCTGAATGACTCGGCTACTGGGTAACTGATCTTGCGCGATCAAACCAGAAGCGGCAGGAAAAGCAAGGACTGTGGTAAATAAAATTGTTTTCAGCCGAGGCATCAGAAAGTCTCCAAAAAGCGGATTGTATGAGGAAAGTTTGGCGGTCTGTCAAAGAATAAGATTTGGATTGGCAGGTTTTGCACTCGGTCGCGCGAATCTACGAAAACCAGTCCACACCTCGCAATGAACGCTCGAACGCATCCTGAAATTGAGTTTTGACGGATTACCAAGGTGATCCTCAGGAATCTATCGAACGTTCTATTCCTTAAATTCACCACAACTGTGGTTTTCGGCAAAGTTTCTGTAGTTGATACTGGTTCAACGTCCAAGGATGCGCGACGCGAAAACCAACAGCCCGTTCGTGCCTAGTTCGCAGAGGCCAGATTGCTAGCAATCGAGTCCATGCAACAGGTGCTTGCTGCGTGGAAACGTTCGCTACAATGGACGCAACTTTGCTTGGGCAAAGTGAATTTGAACGCAATTTTTTAATGATCTATTTCACTCCATCACAATGAACTCGAAACAACTCCTCCGCACGTCGCTCGCCTCGGCCAGTAGATTCGTTTTGGTTTTCACCGCTGTATTGCTTGCCAGTAGTTCCAGCGATCTTTGTTCACAAGTAACTCAGCAGGAAATTCCTTTGTCTGACAAGTTTGAGTATCCGGCCGCCAGAACAGTTGACACAACGGATGATTACCACGGCACGCAGGTCGCTGACCCGTACCGTTGGCTGGAAGATGATGTCCGCAATTCGGACGATGTTCGCCAATGGGTGACAGAACAGAATGAACTGACTCAAAACTATCTTCAGACGTTACCCAGCCGAAAGCTGATCACCGATCGATTGACTCAACTGTGGGACTACGAAAAATACGGTGCACCGTTTCGCCGAAGTGATCGGTACTTTTTCTTCAAGAATGACGGCCTTCAAAATCAAAGCGTTCTGTATCAACAGGAAGCACTCGACGCACCCGCCAAAGTTCTGATCGATCCCAACGAATGGGCCAGCGATGGAACGGTAGCTCTTGGTTCTTTGTCCTTCAGCCCTGACGGCCAATTGTTGGCGTACAGCGTTCAGGAAGCAGGTTCAGACTGGCAAACTTGGAAACTGATGGAGGTGGCATCAGGCAAGCAGCGAGCGGACGAAATCCAATGGGTCAAGTTCGGCTCGGTAAGCTGGACTGCCGACAATCTTGGCTTTTATTACAGCGCCTACGATCCACCGTCATCCGACGAGCAATTCCAAGAACTGAACCTCGGTCAGAAAGTCTATTACCACCGACTGGGCGATGCTCAATCCGATGACACATTGGTTCATCAGAATGCGGAGCAGTCCGAATGGGGCTTTGCGCCCGAAGCGACCGAAGACGGGAAGTACCTGATCCTGACAGTGTGGCAAGGAACGGATGACCGGTATCGTGTTCTTTTCAAATCACTCGACCAGCCCGATCAACCGTTCACCGTCTTGGTCGAGAAAATGGAATACGAGTACTCGTTCCTTGGCAACAACGGCAGCCAGTTCTTTTTCAAGTCCGATTTGGACGCTCCGCGCAAGCGAATCATTGCGATCGATGTGGCACAGGATGATCGGTCGGCATGGACCGAGATTGTGCCGCAATCGGAACAGGCGATGGAAAGCGCTGAGATTGTTGGTGACAGTTTGATTGTTGAATACCTGCAGGATGCAAAAACGCAGGTGAAGCTGTTTGACTTGCAAGGAAAGTTTATCCGGGAAGTTGATTTTCCCGGCATCGGTTCGGCTCGTGGGTTCGGCGGCAAGCGCGATCACGACGAGACCTTCTACAGTTTTTCCAGTTTCAATCGGCCGCCCGTTACGTATCGGTACGATCTGGCAACTGGGGAAAGCACTCAGCTTCAAGCCGCCAACGTTGCCTTCAACGCCGACGACTATGAAGTGAAACAGCTTTTCTATTCCAGTAAGGATGGAACCAAAGTGCCGATGTTTGTCGCTCACAAGAAAGGGCTGAAACTTGATGGTAACAATCCGACCTTGCTTTACGGGTACGGTGGTTTCAGTATCTCATTGACGCCGGGATTCTCTGTTTCGCGATTGCAGTGGATGGAAATGGGCGGCGTGTTCGTAATGGCCAATCTTCGCGGTGGCGGTGAATATGGCAAAGCATGGCACAAGGCGGGAACCAAAACGAACAAGCAGAATGTGTTTGATGACTTTATCGGTGCGGCCGAGTACTTGATCGATCAAAAGTATACGTCGCCGCAGAAGTTGGCGATTCAAGGCGGCAGCAACGGAGGCCTACTCGTTGGAGCCTGTATGGCTCAGCGTCCGGATCTGTTTGGTGCTTGTCTACCGGCCGTTGGAGTGATGGACATGCTTCGTTTTCACAAGTTCACTGCCGGTCGTTTCTGGGTAGATGACTTTGGCAATGCAGAAGAAAATGCGGAAGAGTTCGAAGCGATTTATAAGTACTCGCCGTATCACAATCTGAAAAAGGGAACCGAGTACCCCGCGACGATGGTAACCACCGCCGACACGGACGATCGCGTGGTCCCGGGGCACAGCTTTAAATTCGCCGCTCGTTTGCAAGCGGCTCAATCGGGAACCAACCCGACACTGATTCGGATCGAAACCAAAGCCGGGCACGGTGCCGGAAAACCGACAGCTAAAATTATCGAAGAGGTCGCCGACTTGTGGGCGTTCCTTGTCAAAAACCTTGACTTTGAACCTCAGATCCCTTGAGGATTCAAGGTTGGGCAGCCATGATCTCGTGAACACATGATGCTGCCCCAGTGATGCTCAAGTGAAAAGCGTCGCGATGCCCTTGTATTCTACCGAGAGTGTTTTTGTGCAAACCGTTGTTGCTTTTTTGCTTGCCAGTTTTGGCTACGGAGACGATCGAACGGTTTTGAAGGAAGTGAAAGGCAACTACACTCAAGTTTTCATTCGCCGTGAGTTCGGAATTCCGGCCGGCACCGACAAACGCCGCATTGGCCTAGTGATCAACTATGACGACGGATTCGCACTGTTCCTGAACGGCAAATAAGTGTTGGCGAAATCCCTAGAGCGAATGAAGGACGGCAAAGTGAAAGTCAGCTCGCATGAAGCTGAGGGCCCTGAGTATTTCCCTTTGTCTGATTTTGCCGAGCACCTAAAAGAGGGCCGCAATGTCATTGCGATTGAAGGTCACAACACTAAGTCGGGTAGCTCCGACTT